>CALJDF010000070.1 GCA_938023835.1 uncultured Alphaproteobacteria bacterium | reverse complement strand
GAAACTCGTTGTTGGGACGATGCCGGAGGTTCTGTCGTTTCCCAAGAACCTCTTGTTTCCGTTGGCTCGTGCGAAAGATGTCGCGAAGACGGTCGATGATTCCCGGCACATTTCGTTTAAGGAACTTCTGAACAACGACGGGACGTTTGAGCCACCAGAGATCGATCCGGCCACCGATATCGCGGTGCTTCAGTACACCGGCGGCACGACGGGTGTTGCCAAGGGTGCGATGCTGACCCACGCCAATCTCTATGCCAACGCAGTGCAGGCGGCGATGTGGTTCACCATGGTCGAGCCTGGGCAGGAACGTATGCTGAGCGTTCTGCCGTTCTTCCATGTCTTCGCGATGACCGTGTGCATGAACATGAGCTTTCACATCGGCGCAGAAGTGATCATGTTGCCGCGCTTCGAGTTGGTCCCGGTCCTCAAGGTGATCACCAAGAAGAAGCCGACGATGCTGCCGGGCGTTCCGACCATGTACACCGCCATCAACAACTTCCCGCAACTCAGCAAATACGATCTCACGTCAATCAAAGGATGCATCTCAGGCGCGGCACCAATGCCATTGGAGGTGCGCCAGCGATTCGAGGCTCTTACCGGGTGCAAACTCGTCGAGGGCTACGGGCTGACCGAGTCGTCGCCGGTGGCGTGTTGCAATCCGTTGGACGGCGAAAACAAGGAGAACTCTGTCGGCATGCCCGTACCGGGGACGACGGTCACGATCACCGACCGCGAGGATCCGCACAAAGTTCTCCCGCAGGGCGAGATCGGAGAAATCTGCATCGAAGGCCCACAGGTCATGACCGGCTATTGGAACCGGCCCGACGCTACCGCTGAAACGATCATAGACGGCCGACTACATACCGGTGATGTCGGTTACATGGACGAAGATGGATACACCTTCATCATCGATCGGATGAAGGACCTCATCTTGGTCGGCGGGTTTAACGTCTATCCGCGAAATGTCGAAGAAGGCATCTACCGGCACCCAGCCGTCGAGGAAGTCACCGTGATTGGCGTGCCCGACGAATACCAAGGGCAAAGCGTCAAAGCGTTTGTGAAGCTAAAAGCAGATCAATCTCTCAATGCCGACGAATTGACCGCCTTTTTGCGCGAACAGCTAGGCAAGCATGAGATTCCGCGCCACATAGAGTTCCGGAGTGAGTTGCCGAAGACGATGGTCGGCAAGCTTTCCAAGAAAGAATTGGTCCAGGAAGAACTGGCCAAGCTCGAAAAGAACGAGGCGGCGCAGTAGCGATGAACCTGGGGGTCCTTGTCGCGGTGGCGGTGGCCGTTGTGGTCGTTGCGTTTGCGCTCTTGTGGATTTTCTTGCGCCCATCAACCGCTGAAAAGAAGACGGCTCAATTGTTCGTGGTGCCGGACCCCAAGCCGCTCCCTAAGCCGGTTGGGAAAGCCGTCAAAAGGCCACCCGAGTCGGACTCCGAACTTCGTGTTGACGTGCCCGAGAACACCTCTTCGACCCGGTGGGTCGGCGCTTTGATTGACAAACGCCCGGACGAAGCCGCTGCCGTGCTTAAGCGCTGGATCCGAGAAAAGTAGTCCTTACGTGATCCGGTTTGTCCTTGCGTTGGTCATTCCCGGGGCTGCATTCATCGGCTTGGCGCTCGGCGGCTGGTGGACTTGGTTGGCGGTCGTTCAAAGCTATGTTGTGTTTCCGGTTTTCGACTGGCTTGTGCCAGGCGACCCGCGAAACCCGGCCTCGCACCACGAGGCCTTTTTGTCAGCGCGGGTCGGGTATCGCCTGCTAACCGCAAGTGCGGTCCCAATTCAGTTCGGTCTTATCGCTTATGGCGGCTACGTGGTGGCAGCGCCCGGGGCGACCACCATCGAGATCATTGGGGCGATTCTTGCTGTTGGAATCTCCAGCGGCGGTTTCGGTATCGTTGCGGCCCACGAGTTGATGCATCAGCGGCGCGTCGAACGCGTGTTGTCGCGATTGCTGATGTCGAGCGTGACCTATGCCCATTTCTGCATTGAGCATGTACAGGGGCACCACATTCATGTGGGCACCCCCGCCGACCCCGCAAGCGCGCCACGCGGGCAGGGTTTCTATCGGTTCTTACTCCAGACGACCATCGGCAGCTGGCGTTCGGCCTGGCGCATCGAGGTGGCTCGACTCGCACGAAAGGGGCAGCCGATTCTTCATCCGCACAACAGAATCCTTCAAGACATCGCGTTCAGCGGTGCTTTAGGTGCGGGTGCCGTCCTGTTGTGGGGGTGGCTGGGGTTGGTTTTCTTCGTGGGCCAGAGTGCCATCGCCGTATTGGAGCTCGAAGCGATTAACTACATCGAGCACTACGGCTTGCGGCGCCGAGAGACTGCACCCGGGGTCTTTGAGGCGACAACAAGCCGGCACTCGTGGAACACCCACCGGCGCCTTACCAATCAGGCCCTGTTTAACCTCGGCCGGCACGCCGATCACCACAATCATGCGGGCCGCCGCTATCAGATATTGCGGCATGAGCCCGAGGCGCCGCAGATGCCGGCCGGATATGCGGCCATGTTGCTCCTGGCTTTCGTCCCGCCGCTGTGGCGGCGGGTTATGGACCCGCGCGTCTCATCGGTGATGGACGGCCCCGCGTGACCCACCTCTATACGCACCCATGCTTTCTCGATCACGACACCGGTGCGCACCATCCGGAACGACCTGATCGCCTTCGAGCCTTGCTTCACGCGCTTGATGCGCAGGAATTTGCGTCGCTGGAAAGGCACGACGCGCCTCGTGCGACCCGCGAGCAGATCGAACGGGTGCATCCAGCGGCGCAAGTTGATGGCGTCTTGCAAGCGCTGCCGCAACGTGGTCTGGCCAATATCGATGCCGATACAGTGGTCTCCGCGGGCAGCGAACAAGCTGCGTTTCGTGCGGCGGGGGCACTTTGTGCGGCCGTGGACGCGGTCGTAAACGCTGCTGCGCGCAACGCTTTTTGTGCGGTGAGACCGCCGGGGCATCATGCCGAGCCCGGGCGCGCAATGGGATTTTGTTTGTTCAACAACGTGGCGATCGGCGCGATGCAGGCGCGCGCCATACACGGGTTGGAACGGATTGCCGTGATCGACGTCGATGTTCATCATGGCAACGGCACGCAAGCCTTTGCTTGGGATGATCCAAATTTCTTCTACGCCTCGACCCACCAGATGCCGCTCTATCCTGGGACGGGGCAGGTTGCCGAGCGCGGTGTAGGGAACATCGTGAATGCGCCGTTGCAGCCGGGTGCCGATGGCGAGACAGTCCGGGCCGTCGTGACCGAAACGGTTCTCCCCGCATTGCGCCGGTTCGCACCGGAGATCGTGATGATCTCCGCTGGATTCGACGCCCATGCCCGGGACCCACTGGCCAATCTGAACCTTTTGGCTGAGGACTATGCCTGGGTCACTCGGGAGCTGATGGCGGTTGCCGAAGAGTGCGCCGCGGGGCGGGTTGTTTCTTGTCTGGAAGGCGGGTACGACCTCGAAGCGCTGGCCGATAGCGCGGCAGCGCACGTTCGGGCGCTGATGGCGGAATGATGACGCGGCTTCCTTGCCCGCACCTAGCCCGCTTCTTATGATCGGGCCCGCGGAGGGTGCATGAGCGACATAGCGAAGACCGACAAAATACCGGGTGATATCCTCAAACTGTCTTTTGAGGAGGCCTTGGCTGCCCTTGAGGAAATCGTTTCTCAACTTGAGGAAGGCGCGGTTTCGCTCGAAGAGTCGATCGACATCTACACTCGAGGCACACATTTGCGCCGCCATTGCGAGGACAAACTCCGTTTGGCTCAGGAACGTATAGACAAGATCGTTCCCGGTGCGGACGGGGGAGTCGCCGCCGAACCCGCCGACATCGAGTAGGGCCCGATGCCCATTCCAACGGCGCTCAAGGCCTTTGCCGGAGAGATCGATTCTGTTTTGGACGATCTCATTGATCGCGCTGAAGGGCACGAAGCAAAGCTGTTTGATGCGATGCGATACGCCGCCCTTCTCGGCGGCAAGCGATTACGCCCCTTTTTGGTCGTAGCGAGCGCCGATATGTTTCTGGTGCGGCGCGATTGCTCTCTACGGGTCGGGGCAGCCGTCGAGATGGTGCATGCCTATTCATTGGTCCACGACGATCTGCCGTGTATGGATGATGACGATTTGCGGCGCGGACAGCCGGCGACGCACAAGAAGTTCGATGAGGCCACGGCCGTATTGGCGGGCGACACGCTTTTAACCAAGGCCTTCGAGATTCTAGGCGCGCGTGAAACCCACGAGTTGGCCGAGGTTAGAAGCGACCTCGTGCATGCCTTGGCCATTGCTGCCGGTGGCCACGGCATGACGGGTGGCCAAATGATCGACCTTGTGGCGGAAGGTCAGCGCCTTGAAATACCTGAGATTACCCGCCTCCAAGCGATGAAGACGGGTGCTCTCTTGGCCTTCTCATGTGAGGCCGGCGCAATCTTGGGTCGCGCAACACATACGCAGCGCGCCGCGCTTCATGGCTATGCCCACGACCTCGGGTTGGCCTTTCAGATCAAGGACGACTTATTGGATGTTGAGGGCGATGCCGCCAAGGTTGGGAAGAGCGTCGGCAAAGACGCAACCGCCGGTAAAGCGACCTTCGTTTCAATTCTCGGGGTCGACCGTGCGCGCCAACAGGCGCAGATGTTGGCCGATCAAGCGATTGCCCATCTACGAGATTTTGGGACGGACGCAGATCGATTGCGCGATGTCGCGCGGTTCGTCGTTGAGCGCGACTCCTAACAGACGCCGCCCGCTAGGGACGGGGAAAAGCCCGTTGAAATCGAAATTGGATAAACCGCTGCTCGTCCGTGCTTAGGAAGCGCCACAATTCGTCGAGGTTGGATTTCGCCTCGGCGCGCCCTCGAACCAGCGCCAAACCGTAATACTGATATCCCAGCGCAAGATCTTTTGGCCGACCCCAACCGGCCGCGTAGGCATATCCCAACATTTCGAAAGCGACGGGGTCTTTGTCTTCGAAGCCTCGGCGCTCGAGCGTCGTGATGTCTTCGGGGCGCGGCCGCCGCCGCGTTAGTTCGGCGAGAAGGCTTTGCCACGTTTCATCGTCAACGCTCTTGGGCGGCGGTGGCGGCGGCTGTGGTGGACCGTCGCGACCGCGGCGGCGATCTCTGTCAGCGACTGGGGGCGGCGGTGGCGGGGGGCGAATGCCGGCACGGGCGTCCGCACACCAGGCCGGGGACTGCTCGGGAA
>CALJDF010000069.1 GCA_938023835.1 uncultured Alphaproteobacteria bacterium | reverse complement strand
CGATGGATCGATCGCAGCGGACAATCAGGGCATTACGATCATTGTCGGGTATCGGGCGGTCGGCACCTTGAAATACGGTACCCTCGGGATCGTTCCCAAAACTGGTGGCGGGTCGTGATCCGCTGCGTCCTTATCGCAGGTCTTATCGCAGCCGTGATGGCGCCGGGGGGCGCCAAGGCGCAGGTGTCGCAACAGGCGCTGACCACCGCCGAAGTCGGGCAAATTATCGCGCAAGCGGTTGCTGAAGCGCAGGCGCGCAACGTCAATGCCAGCATTTCGGTGGTCGATCGCGTCGGCAATGTGCTCGGCGTTTTTCAGATGACCGGCGCCGCCGGCACGCTACGGGTCAGCAGCGGCAAGGGAATCGCGCGGACCAACGGGCTGGAGCGTGTCGAAGATACCTTTACCAATTTGGGCGCGACAGGGTCACCCAAGCGGCGGCTGTCGGCGATCACCAAGGCGATTACCGGGGCATATCTGTCCTCAAGCGGCAACGCGTTCACCACGCGCACGGCGAGCCAGATCGTGCAGGAACATTTCAATCCCGGCGAAAGTTCGGCCCCGAGTGGCCCGCTGTTCGGCGTCCAGTTCAGTCAGTTGCCGTGCTCCGACCTAAGCGTGCGGCAGGCGACCAATGGTGTGCCCACGGGGTTGGTTGATGCGACGGCGGGCCCGAAGCGGTCGCCGCTCGGTCTATCGGCCGATCCGGGTGGCCTGCCCCTTTACAAAGCGGGGGTTGTCGTCGGCGGGGTTGGGATTGAGATCGACGGGCTTTACACCATCGATGCGTCGGTCACCGACCAAGATTCCGATGTCGAGGAAATCGTCGCGTTGGCCGGGCAATCGAGTTTTGCGCCGCCGGAGGACATTCGGGCCAACCGGATTTTTGTCGAAGGTAAGAGCCTTCGCTACATCGATCAGGACGTCAACGTGTTGCGCCGCGCGCCCAGTGCTGCCGCGGCTTTCGCCACGATCAACGGATCGGCCGGCAACTTGGTGGCCGTCAACGGATACTATGCCGGGGGTGCCTTGGTGGCCGGCACCGCCTACGGCAATGCTGAATCAGGTTTCGCGCAAGACCCCAACGGCGACTACAACAACGTGGGCGGCGTCGTGTTTGTGCTGTTCGATGGTGCCAACCCGCCCGCCGCGCGCTTTCGTCCGCGCAACAGCATTAGTCCGACCGTTGCCAATGGCGGGCTCACCACGGCCGAGGTGCGACAGATTATTCGAAGCGCGTTAAACGTTGCGTTCGCGAGCCGCGCACAGATCAGGCGACCGCTATCGAGCCCGGTGCAAGTCACCATCTCCGTGGTGGATGGTGCCGGCAATATCCTCGGCATAGCGCGCACCTTCGATGGTCCGATCTTCGGCACCGACGTTTCGTTGCAAAAAGCGCGCACCGCGACGCTGTTTTCGAGTTCGAATGCCGGTACCTATCTGGGCACGTTCAATTCGACGGTCGGCGGCACCCCCGCCGGGCAAAATGCAAACGGCGTGACCCTTGCCGACTATGTCACCGCCGTACGACGGGTCTTGGGCAACAATGCCTTGGCGGACGCCACGGCTTTTTCGGATCGGTCGGGGGGCAACCTCTCACGACCCTATTTGCCGGACGGCATTATCGGGGCTCAAAACGGGCCCTTCAGCTATCCCATTGCGACGTGGAGCCCTTTCAATACGGGCCTGCAGCTTGATGCGGTGTTCGACAACATTGCGGCGCACATCTTGTATACCGACTTTGGTGGCGCGAATAACGACACCGGCGCCACCTGCTCGAGCTTTACGCGCGACGGCGGCACGCAGCTGACGCGGATTTCAAATGGCTTCCAGATTTTCCCGGGCAGCGTGCCGATCTATCGCAATGGCACGGTTGTCGGTGGTATCGGCGTCTCGGGTGACGGCATCGATCAAGACGATATGGTGTCGTTCTTGGGGCTCCACAATGCGGGGCTCATTCTCGGTACAGGCGTCGGTAATGCGCCGCCGTCGCAACGGGCCGACCAGTTACAGGCGCCGGGGGGCTTTTTGCGCTACGTGAACTGCCCGTTCAAGCCGTTCTTGGGATCACGGCAAAACAACGTGTGCCATGGAAAATAGGCTTGTTCGAGGGATCGGTGGTGCGGCGTTAGCCGTGGCGATGCTTGCCGCCTTGCCGGCCCAAGCGGGCAAGGAGCGGCTGCGCGCCGTCACCGTTGGCGAGAAACCGGTCTTGGTCCAAAACGATGCGCGCCGCATTCCAAGCCGGCCGCGCCAACAGGGGTTGGATCCGATCCCGCCGGCGGACCTGTCGCGCGTTGGTCCGCCGCAGCCCAATTTGCCGTCCGAGTTCATTCCTGTGCCGGATCGCTGGCGCCTGATCGATAATCTCGGGGTTAAGGTCAACTTTTGGGATCCGTACAACCAAAATACGTTGAAGGCCGACCGGCCGTTGCCCGGCACCGAAGACTACTTTTTCAATCTCGCGGTGATCTCGGACACGGTAATAGAGCCGCGCCGCCTGCCGACGCCGATCAGTCCGAACTCGTCGCAAAAACCGGGCTCGCTCGATACCTTCGGCGACGGCGATCAGCTCTTCTACCTTGAGAACCTGGTCGTGAGCTTGTCGTTCCTGCAGGGCGATACCGCCTATCGGCCCCCGGATATCGAGTTTCGATTCACACCGGTCTTCAACTACAGTCGCGCTGAAGTCGAAGAACGTGGCGTGCTGCGCCGCGACCCGAGCGAGGGCAAGGTACGCAATGACGTCCATGTCGGAATCCAAGAAGCCTTTTTCGACTATCACATTCGCAATGTGTCGCGCCGCTTTGACTTCGATTCGTTTCGCATCGGCATCCAGCCGTTTTCGACCGATTTCCGAGGGTTCTTGTTTCAGGACAACCAGCTCGGGTTTCGCCTGTTCGGCAATCGCGACAACAACCTGTTTCAGTACAACCTGGGCTATTTCCGTCGGTTGGAAAAAGATACCAACTCGGGCCTAAACGATCTCGGTGAGGAAATTCGCAAAGACGAGTTCTTCATCGCGAATCTTTATTTGCAGGATTTGCCGCGGCTGGGGTTCGTGTCGCAATTCACGTTGCTGCATAACCGCAATGACGAAGACAGCGAATTCTTCTTCAATAAGAACGATTTCATCGAGCGGCCGGCCTCGTTCGGTGACGAGCGGTTGCACAAATACAATGTCACGTACTTGGGTTACAACGGCGACGGGCGATTAGGGCGCGCACAGCTGACGACGTCGTTCTATTACGCTTTCGGCACCGACTACCATAGCCAAATCAATGGCAACCTGATCGACGACGATGCGGACATTCGCGCGTATTTCTTCGCCGCCGAACCGTCCTTCGACTTCGACTGGATTCGCGTGCGCGGTTCGTTCCTTATCGCCAGTGGCGACAGTGATCCGTTCGACAATAGAGAAGAAGGCTTTTCGGCGGTGTTCGAGAACCCGCAATTCGCCGGCGGCGATACCAGCTTCTGGATCCGCCAGGGCATCCCGCTCATCGGCGGCGGTGGTGTCCAGCTGACGCAGCGCAATGGCGTTCTCGCCGAACTGCGCAGCTCGAAGGAACACGGCCAGTCCAATTTCAATAACCCGGGGATCGTGCTGTTGGGTCTCGGGACCGACTTCGACGTCACGCCGGAGCTTCGCATCTCGACCAACTTCAACAATTTGCGGTTTGACGATACGTCGAACCTTGAGGTTCTGCGCAATCAGGGCGAGATCGACGATGAAATCGGTTGGGATCTTTCCGCCGCGGTGATCTGGCGCCCCTTGTTTATTCAGAACATCGTGCTGCGCCTGTCGGGTGCCGCATTGGTGCCGGGACCGGGCTTCAAAGATCTGTTCGCCACGTCGCAAGGCGGAGACGATGAGATTCTCTATTCCATTTTGGCCAACGGCACGCTGACCTTTTAGGAAACGAACCTATGGCGCGATCCATCCTTGCTCTGGTCTTCGGCGTTGTCGCGGCGCTTGTTGTCGGCATCGGCGATCCGGCCCGCGCGGCAGAGGGCGAGAAGGCGCGTGAGATTGACTATGTCGCCGCGCCGCCGGCCCCGCGGTCGCAGCTACCGGAACAAGCGATGGCTAAGAGCGTGGGGTGCATCACCTGCCATACGCGAACGGACTCCTTCTCAATGCACAAGACCCCAGGGGTTATCTTGGGGTGCGTCGATTGCCACGGTGGTGACCCGAGCGTCAAAGCGACGTCTATCGAGGATAGTGAAGCGATCAACCGCGCGCATGTTCTGCCGCGGTTTCCCAAGACGTGGCATGCGCCGAGCTCGGCCAACCCGGAACGCAGCTACACTCTTTTGAACCGCGAGTCGCCGGAGTTCATCCGTTTCGTCAATCCGGGCGACCTGCGGATTGCGCGCGAGTCTTGCGGCGCCTGTCATCTCGATCAAATTGCCAAGGTCGAGCGCAGTTTGATGGCGACGGGCGCGATGCTGTGGGGCGGGGCCGCCTACAACAATGGGATCGTGCCGTTCAAACGCTACCTCTTGGGCGAGGCCTACACGCGCGAAGGTGTCCCGGCGATTGTCGAGAACCCGATCCCCCCGGACGAGCGTATGCTGGCCAAGGGCATCTTGCCGCAGATCGTACCGCTACCGGCCTGGGAGGTGATCCCGCCTGGCGATATTTTCCGGATTTTTGAGCGCGGCGGCCGCAACATCGTCAATCTGTTTCCAGAGATCGGCAATCCGAATTCGGTGGGACGCCTGCAGCAATTGGAAGAACCAGGGCGGCCCGATATTCGCCAGTCCAACCGTGGGCCTGGTACCGGTCTGCGGATCGCAGTACCCGTGATCAACATCACCAAGACCCGATTGAACGATCCGTTCTTGTGGTTCCTGGGCACGAACGATCAGCCCGGTGATTACCGGTCGTCGGGCTGCACGGCGTGCCATGTGGTTTATGCCAATGATCGAGACCCCATTCATTCCGGCCCCTATGCCAAATTCGGCCATTCAGGCAAAACGCAAACGGTCGACCCGACAATCCCGCGGGATGAAGAGGGGCATCCGCTGGAGCATGCGTTCACCAACGCCATTCCGACCAGCCAATGCATGGTCTGTCACATGCATCAGCCCAATGTCTTCGTGAACACCTACCTCGGCTACACGATGTGGGACTACGAATCAGATGCGCCGTTGATGTTCCCGGAGGAGCAGCGCTATCTGTCGTCCGACGAACAGATGGAAATTCTCGACCGCAATCCTGAAGAAGCAGTGCTTCGTGGCCTGTGGTCGGATATCGAGTTCTTGAAAGACGTCTGGACCGACATCAACCCAAAAGCCAAGAACACCCAGTTTGCCGACTACCATGGTCATGGCTGGAACTTCCGCGCGATCTTCAAGAAGGACCGTAAGGGCAACCTGCTTGATGCGGAAGGCACGAAAGTCAGCCACGACGATCCCGACAAGTTCAAAAAGGCCGTCCACATGCGCTCGATCCATGCCGAGATCGGCATGCAATGCGTGGACTGTCACTTCTCGCAAGATTCGCACGGCACCGGCCATCTCTATGGCGAGGTTCAGGCCGCGATCGAAATTCGCTGCAAGGATTGCCACGGCACGCCGGATGCGTATCCGACCTTGCGGACCAGCGGCCCGGCCGCCCCGCCGCGCGGCAATGATCTTTCGCTGCTGCGGGTTCAGGACGGGCGCAAGCGCTTTGAGTGGGTCGGCGGCGGCAATTGCGGCACCGAAAACCACGAGCCGGGATGCCGCTTGATGCAGCGCTCGGCGGTCGATCCAGACAAAGAATGGGAAATGAGTTTGGTTCGCGATTCGATGGACCCGGACAATCCGCACTACAACGCCAAAGCCGCGCGCGCGAAACTGGTTTCCAAGAACACCGCAACGCAAGAGTGGGGTCCGGGCGTTGCCAAGGAAGACCGTGCCCATGACGTCGAAGACCGGATGGAGTGCTTCACCTGCCATCTGTCTTGGACCACGTCGTGCGGCGGGTGCCACTTGCCGATCCAGGCCAACCGTCTATCCGAGCGCCATCACTTCGAGGGCGGTATTTCGCGTAACTTTGCGACTTACAACCCGCAGGTTGTACGCGATCAAATCTTCCAGTTGGGCATCCACGGAACGGTAAAGGGCAACACCATTGCGCCGATTCGGTCGACCTCGGCGCTGGTCCTGTCGTCACAGAACATCAACCGTGAGCGGATCTACGTAACGCAAGCTCCAATTGCGGCCAGTGGCTATTCTAGCCAAGCATTTGCGCCGCATTTCGCGCATACCGCGCGGAAGACCGAAACCAAGGGCTGTTCGGACTGTCATGTCAGCGCCGCCAACGACAACAACGCGATCGTGGCGCAGACCCTGTTGCACGGCACCAACTACATCAACTTCATGTCGCCCTTTGCATGGGTTGGCAGCGATGGTGGCGTGACCGGCGTGCGCATTACCGAATTCGACGAGCCGCAGGCGGTGATCGGTTCCTACCTGCAGCGCTACGCCTATCCCGATTGGTACAATGATCACCTAGAGCGTGATCGGCAGTTGACCGAGGGCTATCGCCAGCGCGGCAATCGCACCGGGTGTTTGCAGATCCGCGGGGAGTATCTCTTTACCGCCGAGGGGCCAGACGGGACGATCGCCTACGACGTGGCGTCGATCGGCAACAAAGGCGTGGCCGACCGCATCCTCTCCGGCCCGTTCGGCCCGTGGGGGCACGATGTCCGCATCGAATCGCAAAACGCAACCTGCGTGGCGTTGCCGACCAACCAGCCGATCCACCCGGATCGCAACACCGGCGCGCTGATGCGCGAAACCAACCAAGAGCTGCCGTTCCACCCGATCTATGACTATGCGCTGATCACCGATGCCGAAGAAGGGTTGATCCTCACTGACGTCAATACGTTGGCCAACGGCGAGCCGCGCGATAACTTCCTGACCCGCGCCCTAACCTGGAACGAAGGTGGTGTGCTGGACGGCGCACGGCACCTGATAATTGCCGGGTATTGGGTCTATGTCTCCACACCCCGCGGTGTCGTGGTCTTGAACCTTGATGACCCGCTCCAACCCAAAGTCGCTGCGACGATCGATCTCCCTGATGCGCGTGCGACGGCGTTGCAATTCCGCTATCTGTTCGTGACCGATGCGACCGGGTTGTCGGTCGTCGACGTTACGGCACCGGACCAGCCGCGGATCACCGAGGCACGTATTCCGATGGCAGATGCGCAGCGGGTCTATGTCGCGCGCTTCTTTGCTTACGTCGCCGCAAGGGACGAGGGGCTGGTGATCGTCGATGTCGAAAATCCAGAAGAGCCATTCGTCTACCAAGCGTTTACCGCCGACGGGCAGATCACCGACGCCCATGACGTGGTGGTCGCCCATACCAATGCC
>CALJDF010000068.1 GCA_938023835.1 uncultured Alphaproteobacteria bacterium | reverse complement strand
TGCGATAATGCCGGGGGCCTTTTCGACAATGGCGCGGATGCTGGCCTGGAGGTCGCGGCTGGCGGCCTCGCCGATCAGCAACCCTTTGCTCTCAAAGGCCAGTAAGCCTGCAATCGCCGCAAGAATGACGCCGATCAGAATAGACGCGATGGCGTCTAGTTCCGGCGCATGAAACGCGTGCGACAGCGCGATGCCGAAAGCGGCAACCATGAGCCCAAGCATCGCCGCCGAGTCTTCGAACAAGACGGTGAACACGGTCGGGTCCTTACTCCGGCGCACCTCGTGGATGAAGGAGCGGTCGCCGCGCATCTTGTTGAATTCGCGGTAGGCAATGATCCATGCAACACCCTCGAAGATCATGGCAGCGCCAAGAACAATGTAGTTCACGGTTGGGTCGCGCAACTCGTGACCCTCGCCCATCAGCGCGGTGATGCCCTCGTAAATCGAAACGCCGGAGCCGACCGCAAAGATCATCACGGCAACGACGAAGGTCCAAAAATAGAGTTCCATCCCATAGCCGAACGGGTGCATTTCATCGGCAGGCCGAGCGGCGCGCTTGAGCCCATAGAGGATCAAGACCTGATTGCCGCTATCCACCAGCGAATGAATGGCTTCGCTCAGCATGGCGGAACTGCCAGTTAAACCGGCCGCACCGAATTTCGTCACCGCGATCAGCATATTGCCGGCGAGGGCTGCATAGATAACGGTCTTGGAGCCGCCTTGTGTTGCCACCGATTAGGTTCCTGCGTCGGGCGCCGACGGGGACGCGATGGGAATGCCGCCATCTTTGATATGGATGTCCCGCTGGGGGTAGGGGATTTCAATGCCGTGGGTGTGGAATCGATCCCATACCTCAAGTAGCAGGTCGCTTCGCACATTCATGAGCCCGTTCATTGGATCGTTGATCCAATAGGACGCCACGAGGTCCACCGAATTGTCGCCGAACCCGCGCACCCAGCAAGCTGGTTTAGGGTCCTTCAGGATGCGGGGTACATCGGCAACGGCCTCTAGACACAGCGCCATCGCCTGCCGTGGGTCGGATTTGTAGTGAATGCCGATCTCGGTGGTTTGTCGCAGCAACTGGTCGCTGAACGACCAATTCACCACCCGTTGTGTGATGAGATCTTCGTTGGGGATCAAGTGTTCGTGGGCGTCGGGCGTGGTGACCGATACGTAGCGCGCCCCCAACGAAACCACGCGCCCATAGGTCTCGCCGATTTCGATGACATCGCCGGGTTTGATGGATTTGTCGAGCAGGATGATGATCCCACTGATGAAGTTGCCGAAGACTTTTTGCAGGCCAAAACCAATGCCGACGCCGAGCGCGCCGGTGAAAACAGCAAAGGCCGTCAAATCGATCCCGACACTACTAATGGCCGCCACAACCGCGACGATGATCAGAACGATTCGAGACAGGTTTGTGAGCAAGACCTGGACCGAGGGCGTCAGGTCGGAAATCGATTGAATGCGGCGTTCCAGCGCGTGCGACAGCGCGATCGCAAGCCACAACAAGAAGCCTAGGGCGAAGATGCCCTCGATGAGGGTAAGAGCGGAAACGCGGAGCGTTCCGAGCGTAAATGACGCCGCGTCAAGCGCTTCGACGGTAACGTCCAGCAAACCGATGATGTTGAGCGCTGCGATCGCCCACGCGACAAGGGCCACGAACCGCGTGAGGGCGGTATCACCAGCGATCCCAGAGACGAAGCGGATGACCGCCCACGCAGTGAAAAGGCTCGCCACCATTTCGAGGAAACGGCTCGGCAGAACCAAGCCGTTGGCGATACCGGTGCCGATCCACAATAGCGCGATGGCAAAGATCGGAAACGAAAGCCCGATGATCGTGCCGGAGATCCGCTGGCTGCGCTGGTCCAGGCCCCCGACGGATAAAGACCGTTCGGCAAGTCGTCGCGCCGCATTGCGCCCGAGATAGGCGGCGGCCACCAAAAGGAGGCAGGCGACGATTTGCGCCACGGTCGACGGCACCAGGACCTCGGTCGTGGCCCAGCGCATGGCTACCTCGTACCAGCGCACGACTATGTCGAAGTTAATGGAGGTCACAGCTCATCCCGTTGCAGCGTGGCATTGGCGGTTGAAAGCCAGATCGTAGCAGAGTGGCAAACATCCGTATCACTAGATGATTTCGTCTTCATCGAACATTGGATTGGTATCGACATCTTCGGTCATTGCCTCGATCTTGTCTCCCGCCGCAACCGGGCCGGATACTTCGGCAATATGGAAAAGCGCATCTCCCTGATTGACGACAGGTAGGTTGGTGCGCCCAATAACGATGCCCGCCTTTGGTGCGACGATCGCGGATCGGGTCTCGCCAAAAGGATCTGAGACCACACCCATCAAGTCGCCGGGAGCGACGGCCGCGCCGTTTTTTTGGTGGGTTCGGAGGATGCCGCCTTCGGGTGCGCGAACCCAACTCGACTTGGTCGACCGGATCGAAGGTTGTTTTGGGATCGTAGACTTGCGCGCGGACACCATGCCGATGTGGTGCATCACCGCAAGAATGCCGCGTTCCCCAACACGAATGGCGTTCTCGTCGAACCTGAGCGCCTCGCCGGCCTCATAAAGCATGACGTCGACGCCGTGTTCCGCTGCAGCGGCGCGCAACGACCCCGGGCGAACCGGCGCCTGGATGACGATCGGTGCGCCAAAGGCGATAGCCAACTCGTCGAGTTTTGCATCGCCTTTCCCAATTCTGATTTGCGGCAAGTTACTGCGATGGACCGCTGCAGAATGTAGGTCTATGCCCATGTCCGATCGCATTGCGACTTCGGTTAGAAAGAGATTTGCGAGTCGGCTTGCCAACGACCCTTTTTCCGAACCCGGAAAAGAACGGTTGAGATCGCGTCGGTCGGGCAGATAACGCGAATGCGAAATGAAGCCATACGCGTTGACGATTGGGACCGCGATCAACGTTCCCTCAAGGCGCTTGAAACGCGACCGGCGCAGCAGGCGACGAATGATCTCGACGCCCTGGATCTCATCGCCATGGACCGCCGCCGAAACAAACAACACTGGGCCGTCGTTGCGCCCGTGTATAACGTGGATCGGCAACGCCATGGGCGTGTTGTCCGACAGAACACTGACGGGAACCTGAAGAGTTCGTCGCTCGCCGGCGGGTACTTTTTGGCCCGCAATTTCGAAAGCTGGTCGACGGGATCGCGACGGCATGAACCTCTAGCCTTTCCCGCGCGTTTTGGTCTTGCCCGGTTTGGCGTGCTTTTCGATGAACTCGATGATTCGTCCGGCGACATCAATACCGGTGGCCTTCTCCACACCTTCCAGTCCGGGCGAAGAATTCACTTCCATCACCACGGGGCCATGGTTGGCCCGCAGCATGTCGATGCCGCACACGTTGAGGCCGAGGGCGTGGGCCGCTCGGACCGCCGTGGACCGCTCCTCAGGCGTGATCTTGATCGTTTCCGCCGAACCGCCACGGTGGAGGTTGGAGCGGAACTCGCCTTCCGCGCCGGTGCGTTTCATCGCGGCGATGACCTTGCCGTTCACGACGAAGGCGCGAATGTCCGTCGAACCCGCTTCTTTGATGAACTCCTGAACCAGGATGTTGACGTTCGCGCCACGAAACGCCTCGATCACGGACTTCGCCGATTGAAGCGTTTCACCAAGGACTACGCCGATCCCTTGTGTGCCTTCGATCAGCTTGATGATCACCGGCGTGCCGCCAACCGCATTGATGACTTCTTCGGTTTGCTTGGGATCGTGCGCGAATGCCGTGACCGGCAAGCCGATGCCCTCTCGCGAGAGGATTTGCATCGAACGAAGTTTGTCGCGGGACCGGCCAATCGCAACCGATTCATTTAGGGGATAAACGCCCATCATTTCGAATTGGCGGAGCACCGCTAGGCCGTAGTAGGTGACGGAGGCACCGATACGCGGAACCACGACGTCAAAGTCTGACAGTACTTGGCCGTCGTACTTCACTTCCGGACGGTGCGAGGTGATGTTCATGTAGCACCGCAAGGTGTTGAAGATCGTCATCTCGTGACCTCGGTCGGTCGCGGCTTCAACGAGGCGCTTGTGGGAGTACAGGTTCGGGTTGCGAGCCAACATGGCCATACGCATAACAAAATCCTCCGAGGGTTATCGGCACCGAAATGGCACCGTAATTATTCTTCGTCGTCGGTTGTTCTTGGCCGTCTGCCACCGGCGACAAACATCTTCCCCGGATCAATCACCAGGCGACCGGCCATCGCGCTCCGTCCGATAAGGAGTGGAGACTTCATATCGGACCGGTCGGTAAGCGTTATCTCGATTGGCCATTCCATTTTTGGCAACCGCAGCACCGTTTCGATGAGGTAGCGCCGTTCGACGTGGCCCGACGAAGATTTTACCTCGCGGACGTCCTTTAGAGGTGCGCTATGCGGCAGGTTTTCGATGTCTTCTGGCGCGTCGTCGTCCAGAGCAAAATGGACCCAAGCGGTGTCGTTCTTCTGAAACACGGCAATCTGGGGCGCATGCAACGCTGAGGTCCGGGCTCCCGTGTCCATTTTTGCTTGGATCTTTTTGACCCCGATCGTCGGCAGTGCCGCCCATTCTTTCCATCCAACGACGAGCGGCGTCTCACCCGCTGCGTCTCGCGCCTGGCGTGAAATGCGCCTCCCGGTGCCCCTAGTCATTGGTTCAGCGCGTCTTCATTGACGCGCCGATAGTTCGAGAAGGTCCGCTGGCTGATCACCACACAAAAGGTTTCCAAGTCAATGAGGACGTAGCCCAGTTCGTAGACCTCGCGTTCCAATGCCTGGAGGTCTTCAGGGTACAGGCGACGACGATCGGCAAGCTGACGTAGGTGCTTCATCGAGATGCGGAAGCGACCTTTTGGTCTTGCGCCAAAGTCTGCTTCATAGAGGGCGGCCAGCCGACGTGCCGCTGATTTTGCCCAACCGGTTTGTTCCATGCCCCATTCATAGGGCCTGGGCACCGATTGGGCAATAAAGTTTACCTATACACAAAAAAATATTCCTTATAGGCGGATTCGTCTCTATCAGGGACTCGTGCTCGCCGGCACCAGTCCGCTGGTCTAGCTAAAAAGAGCAGTTTGAGAGCGGACCTTAGATCCAGCGAAGGCGTCGTAAGATCAGGACTTCTACGCCCACAAGCACGGCCAGGATGGCGCAGAAAATGGCGAACGCCCAAGGCGAGTCGGACCCCGGGATGCCGCCCACATTGATCCCCAGTAGGCCCGTCAAGAAGCCCAGGGGGAGCATGATTGTCGCTACAACGGTCAGCAGGTACATGGTCCGGTTCATTTGTTCGGACATCTGGGTCGTCAATTCGTCTTGCAGGACGGCGATCCGATCGCGCACGGTGTCGAGGTCTTCGACATAGCGCATCGTGCGGTCGGCCACTTCTCGGATACGACCCCGTTGCGCGCCGGTGATTAAGGGGGTCTCCAGCAAGGCGAGCCGGCTCATGGCCTCGCGCTGCGGTGCCATGTAGCGCCGAATGGCAATGGCTTCGCGGCGAATCTGGTGCAGGTCGCGCCGCAAATCGGTCGAGCGCTGTTCGCCGATCGCGCCCTCAAGAACGCCCAAGCGATCTTCAATCCCCTCGATCACCGGTTCCACGCGGGCGGCGAGGTACTCGGACAATCGCCACAGCACACCTGGTGCCGTACGTGCGCCCTTGCCGGCATTGAGGTCCTCGCGCATCGAGTCGACCGACAGGAGTTTGCGCATCCGGATCGAGATGACGCGATCGTCGGTCGTGAAAACCCGGATCGACACCATGTCCTCCGGGTCGGACCCCGGGTTGAGATTCACGCCACGGAGGATCGCCAGGATGCCGTCACCAACAACCGACGTGCGTGGGCGCGGGTCATCTTCCATCAGCGCCTGGACCGTGAATTGATCGATCCCGCTCTCCTCACGCAGCCAGCGATCGGATTCGGCGACGCCCCGCTGAAGGTGAACCCAAAGCGGGCCGTCATCGGCGCGCCATGTGCGCACTCCATCCCAGTCGATCTCGGTGGCACCGCCGTTCCCATCGAGGATCGCGGCGTAAACGAGACCGTTGTCGGCGTTCATCTATTCGTCTTTTGGTTTGTGCGTTAGCGACAACGAATTCATGCAATAACGCAGCCCCGTCGGTTGTGGGCCGTCGTCGAAGACATGGCCGAGGTGGGAACCGCAGCGGCTGCACATGACTTCCGTGCGGACCATGCCGTGGCTCACGTCGCGTTCGTTGATGACGCTCTCTTCGGAAAGAGGCGCGAAAAAACTCGGCCAGCCACTTCCCGAATCAAATTTGGTCGCGGCGTCGAACAAGGCGTTGCCGCAGGCTCGGCAAAGATAGGTGCCGGGTTCCTTGTAGTCGTTGTATTCGCCAGTGAATGCCCGCTCGGTACCTTTTTGGCGCAGGACGTAGAATTCCTCTGGCGTTAGTTCCGCCTGCCACGCGTCGTCAGATTTTTCGATTTTGCCCATAGTCGCCTCCCGCCAAGTCCGAGTCTGGCAGGCCGCGCCGTAGCGGTCCAGTGAGCCGTCAGTTGGTACTCGAGGCGGAAGAGGCGCCACCGTCACCGGCGCCAACGGCGACAGCGACCCCGATCACCGCCACCACGCCGATGGCAGCCGCCACCGCGCCCACAGACAGAGTGCCCGATGCGCCGGTCGAAGATTGCCCCGAGGCGGCGCCGACTTTTTGGCGCGAGACTCCGAGACCTGTTTTCGACGCTTGTGACTGCGCCACCGCCAAGGTCGGGGGCGCCATGAGTGCGAGGACTAGGGCAAGGGCGGCAAAGCCGCGGGCCGATCGTTTTGACATATCAATCCTTCAGGCGCCGAATGCTAAGTCCGCACCATAACCCATCAGCGTTAAGAGACAGTAAACTGCCGCTCAGGCCGATCTCAGCACCGTTGCTCGGGGGGACGTTCGAGCGTAAAACCGAACTATGCGACTACTCACTTTGGCAGTTCTGATCGCGCTTTTCGTCGCAGCGTGCGATGGGGGGCCTGACCCCGAGGCCGCGGGTGACTATGCGAGGCAGATCGACGAGAAGGCGGCCAAGCAATGCGCCGCCGGGTACCAGACCTTTGTGCGCCGCTTTCCGCAGCAAACGAGCGACACGCGAGGGATCGATGCCCCCCTCAAAAGCATCGATCTGTTTCCGCCGATCTTCTTTGCGCCATTCGACCAGCAAGAGTTTGAGGGTTTTGCCGGCAAGTACGCCGACGATATTCGCGATCGGCTCCTCAACCAGCGAAGCGCCATGGTGCGCACCGGGATGGCGCTCAAGAACGACTACGCGCAACCGAACTGGCAGGTCTACTGCGATGGGATGAAGCAGATGGCCCGCACGTTGCGCAACCTCGGATAGTCGCACGACGCTGAAGGTCCGGACATTAGCGATGCGCCGGACGAAAGTTCCGTCGACGGCGATACCGACCGTGCCACCCTCCTGTATCCTGAATGATGTCGGTTCACGTAATGGTGCCTTCGGGGAGGAAGGAACAATGAAAAGATTTTTGTGCAAAGCGTTTGTAACGTTTGTCGCGGTATCGATGTTGGCCAGTGGCGCCGCCGGCGCCGCCGAGTTGATCGTGGGCTCGGCCAGCATGCCGCGATCGCTGGCGAACCCGCTGGGCGACGGTTCGCACTCCGGCCGTTGGAAATTTCAACTCGCGTTCGATCCGGTGACATACGGAACGGCAACTGGGACCCAGCCCGGCCTTGCGGTTTCGTAGAAGAACACATCGCCCACGACCTGGGAACTCAAAGTCCGCAAGAACGCGGCGTTTCACGACGGCAAGCCGTTTCATTCGTCGGATATCGCTGACCTTATCAACTGGCTCAACACCGACGAGGGCAAAGCCAAAGGCATCAACACGCTGCGCAACATGTCGAACATCATTGCGGCGCGCGTGATCGATGACGAAACCCTTGAGGTATCGACCAAGACACCGGATCCGATGGTCCCACCGTTGCTCGGTGGGCTCTATGTCGTGAACATGAAGGTGTTCAAGGATCTCG
>CALJDF010000067.1 GCA_938023835.1 uncultured Alphaproteobacteria bacterium | reverse complement strand
TTCCTTAAACGAAATGTGCCGGGAATCATCGACCGTCTTCGCGACATCTTTCGCACGAGCCAACGGAAACAAGAGGTTCTTGGGAAACGACAGAACCTCCGGCATCGTCCCAACAACGAGTTTCTTCAGCCTGCTCTTCTCGAGCATCGCCAGCATTTTGGGGTACAGCACCGTCAGGTTCAGCGTGACCATGATGTCGGTCTGCGAATCCTCGATTTGGTGCAGCAGTTCGGGCTCAGAGTAGAGCGGCGAGAAATTCACGACGGTGCCACCCGCCTTGAGGATGCCGTAGTAGGAAACGACGTGCTGCGGGCAATTCGGCAGGAAGAGACCGACCTTGACGCCCTTCTTTACGCCGAGTGCCTGAAACCCGGCGGCCGCGCGTTCGATCATCGCGCCCACTTCGCGGTAGGAGTACTTGCGATCAAGAAAGTCGAGACAAGGTCGTTCACCAAAGCGCGTGCACGAGTCATCAAAAATCTCGTATAGCGGCTTCGCCGGGAGCTCAGCATCCCATTTTACGGTTGAAGGGTAGCTCTTGGCCCACTGCATCGCGCAACTCCTCAGCGTTGGTTCGGCCGTACAGGATTGGAAATCCTACACTTTTCGCCGCAGGCCCGCGAATCGCCTTGCCCCACGGGGTATCCCCAGCCCTGGCTGCGCCTCAGGAAGGTCCCGACGCGCGATGACTTGAAGAGAGCGCTATTTGCCGCTGAACTTCGGCGCGCGCTTCTCCAGAAAGGCGGTGACACCTTCAACGAAGTCGGCTGTCGCCGTACTTGCCGCAAAATGCTCCGTTTCCGCATCGAGTTGGGCCACAGCTGACGACGAGAACGACTGGTTCATTAGCAACTTGGTGCGCCCGATGGCCTGGGTCGCCCCATTGGTCAAACGACCCGCCCATTCGTCGACCGTCGCTTCAAGATCGGACCTGGGCACGACACGATTGACGACCCCAAAGTCGAGCGCGGTTTGCGCATCAAAACGGTCACCGAGAAACGCCAGCTCCTTGGCTTTCCGCAACCCCACCGTGCGCGGTAGGAAGAACGACGACGATCCATCCGGCGAAACACCGAGTTGGTTATAAGCCATCGTGAACTTTGCATCGTCTGCCGCAATCGCAAGATCCGCCGCCAACGCGAAGCTCAAACCGATCCCTGCTGCCGCGCCCTGGACTTGGGCCACAACCGGCTTTGGCATGCGCATCATCGTGAGTAGACCAACGTGAACCTGGTTTAGAAAGGTGCGGTAGTGACGAAACCGCTTTTCTGCCGACCACGTGATCATGTCCTTGAACATCTTGATATCGCCGCCTGCGCAGAAATGATCTCCCGCACCGGCAAGGATCACGCACCGAACGGAGTCATCCGCCTCGATCGCGTTCATGTGAGCGATATATTCCAGCGCGACATCATCGTTGAACGCGTTCAGGACTTCTGGGCGGTTGAACGTCACCCGCGCCACTCCATTTTCGACTTGCAACGTTACGACGTCAGCCACAGCTATGCTCCCATGAGTTCAGGTTCGATTGCATACAACGTCCCTGCCCCTCGGGTCACCGGCCCAAGTAAAGCGGCCGCTTGCGGAAGGATCTGTTCGGCAAAGAACCGGGCGGTGACAATTTTGTTGCGGTAAAAGCCCGTGTTGTCGCCGCTTTCGTCGAGCGCACGATGCGCCGCAAGGGCACTGCGCGCCAGCATGTACCCTCCGGCAACCGTCCCGAACATCCTGAGATAGCTGGTTGCGCCAGCAGCGGCATCGTCATAGCTTCGCGCCATCGCCTCGCGGAGCCACGTTGTCGCCGTCTCGAGCGCGTCGACGCCAGAACGAAGCGCGGCGTCGATCGTCGTGAGATGCCCGTCGGAGTCTTTCTCTTGGCCCAGCGCCGTGCATATATCGCGAATCTCAGCCACATAATCGTCGAGTGGCTTCCCACCCATTTGCATCATTTTGCGCCCCACCAAATCGAGCGCCTGTATGCCGTTAGTTCCCTCGTAGATCGGTGCGATTCGGGCGTCGCGGTAATGTTGTGCTGCGCCAGTTTCCTCGATGAACCCCATGCCACCGTGCACCTGAACGCCAAGCGAGGCGATTTCAACGCCCATATCGGTACACCACGCTTTGACGATCGGCGTGAGAAGGTCGACACGCCCTTGGTTGGTGCTGCGAACCGTCTCGTCGGGGTGGTGTTTGGCAACATCGTAAGCAACACCCGCAGATAGCGCGACACCGCGCATGGCTTCGACGGTGGCCTTCATGGTCATCAACATGCGGCGCACATCGGGATGCACAATGATCGGCGCATCGCTGTCGGCGGGTTGACCTGGCCGCCGTCCCTGTTTGCGCTCACGCGCATAATCCAGGGCTTGCTGGTAAGCCCGGTCGGCAACGGCAAGGCCTTCAAGGCCAACCATGAGCCGCGCATGGTTCATCATGGTGAACATGCAGCTCATGCCCTTGTTTTCTTCGCCGACCAGCCAACCGATCGCGCCCTCACCGTCGCCGTAGGACATCACTGCCGTGGGGCTCGCATGAATGCCAAGCTTGTGCTCCAGCGACACACAGCGCACATCGTTACGGGCACCGAGGCTTCCATCGTCGTTGACGAGAAACTTGGGCACGAGGAAGAGCGAAATACCCTTGGTGCCGGGTGGGCTACCGGGGGTACGTGCCAGAACCAAATGAACGATATTCTCGGTCAGGTCGTGATCGCCGTAAGTGATGTAGATCTTGGTGCCTGTTATTCGATAGCTACCATCCGCCTGAGGCTCAGCGCGGCTCTTTAGTGCCCCGACATCCGAGCCGGCATGCGGCTCCGTGAGGTTCATCGTGCCGGTCCACTCCCCGGTCACCAACTTGGCAAGGTATTTTTCCTGCAACCCCGGCGTCGCGTGCTTCATGAGTGCTTCGACGGCACCGGTGGTCAGCAAGGGACACAAGCTGAACGCAAGATTCGACGACGTGATCATCTCGTTGACCGCCAACCCCACCGTGAAGGGAAGGCCCTGCCCGCCGATCGCCTCGGGAAACGCGAGTCCGTTCCAACCGCCATCGACAAAGGTCCGATAGGCGTCCTTGAAACCATCCGGAGTGGTCACTTCGCCGTCAGCCAATTGGCTGCCTTGCTGATCGCCGGTCGTGTTGAGCACGCCGATTGCCCCGGTCGCCATCTTCCCAGCCTCTTCGAGGACGGCATCAACAACGTCCGTCGTGGCGTTTTCAAGGCCCGGCAATTGGGCTAGCTGGGCCGCGTCCAGCACTTCGTTCAAAACAAACCGCATGTCGCGCAGGGGCGCCTGGTAATCTGCCATCGAGTTATCCTCGTCCGCTCTGTGCGACGCCAAAGCGTCGCGATCTCAGGGTTTCCGGAAGGTAGCCAGAAGCAGCAGAGCACGCAATCATCGCACCTTGTCCCAGGGGAACCCTCGCAAGATAAACTTGACGACTCTGGAATCCCGGGTCCAACGTGCGACGCAATCTAGCGTCTATGTAACTGGCATGCCGATCTACGCACCCATCAAAGAAAATGTTGACGCCGCCGTTGACCTTCTGCGCCAGGGCGACGTCGTCGCGTTTCCCACGGAAACCGTCTACGGCCTCGGCGCCGACGCAACCAGCGACAGCGCCGTTACGAGGGTTTTCGCAGTTAAGAATCGGCCTGAGTTCAATCCCTTGATCGTGCATGTCGCCAGTCTGGAAGATGCGGAACCCCTCGCTCTCCTTGATGATCGAGCAGAACTCCTCGCTGCGGCCCTTTGGCCGGGACCGCTCACGCTCGTTCTGCCACGTCGAGAGAACTGCCCGGTTTCTCGGCTCGCCTCCGCCGGACTGGAAACCATTGCAATTCGGGTCCCCGATCACCGTGTCGCCCGCACGCTCTTGGCTGCTTTCGACGGCCCGTTGGTGGCGCCGAGCGCAAATGGCTCCGGGCAACTCAGTCCAACGACCGCCAAACACGTTGAGCGGAGCCTCGGCGATGAAGTCCGTATCATCCTTGATGCCGGTCCATGCAGAGTAGGCTTGGAGTCGACGGTCGTCGGCTGTTGTGACAATGCCGTTTGGCTCTTGAGGCCGGGCGGAATCGAGAACGAAGCAATCGAAGACTTGGTGGGTCTGCGCCTGCGCGAGCCGCTGCCCGGCGACACGATCCGTGCTCCGGGCCAATTGCATAGCCACTATGCGCCCAACCTCCCTCTAAGACTGAACGCGACCGACGTCGCCGCCGGCGAGGCCCTTCTGGCCTTTGGACCACGCGTCCCAAGTGGCGCCGCGGTCACCCTGAACCTCAGCGAACGGGGCAACCTTCAAGAGGCCGCGGGCCACCTGTTTGCCATGTTGCACGAACTCGACCACCCCAATTTCGACAGCATCGCCGTGGCCCCGGTACCCAATGAAGGCCTCGGCCATGCGATCAATGATCGCCTGCGCCGGGCGGCGACTAGGTAAGCCTGCACTTTGGTTAGCCAGGACACCCTCAACCGACTGAAGGCCGCGATCGGCGCGGGTGGATGGATTGACGATCCTACCGACATCGCGCCCTTCGTCCATGACCAACGCGGCCTGTTTCACGGACAAACGCCGGTCGTCCTGCTGCCGCGAACCGTGGAGGGCGTCATCAAGGTTGTGTCGATCTGTCACGAGACCGGCACCCCCTTGGTGCCCCAAGGCGGCAATACCGGTCTCGTTGGCGGAAGCGTACCGTTTGAAGGCGGCGGCGAAGTACTCCTGTCGCTGTCAAAACTGAACAGGATCCGTTCAGTTTCGGCCGCCAACAACAGCATGGCCGTCGATGCGGGTTGTGTCCTCGCGGATATTCAAGCAGCGGCGCGCGACGTCGATCGCCTTTTTCCGTTGAGCCTGGCCGCAGAGGGGTCGTGCCAAATCGGCGGCAACCTCTCGACCAACGCGGGCGGCACCAATGTGCTCCGTTACGGGAACGCACGCGACCTTGTCCTCGGGCTAGAGGTGGTATTGCCTAACGGTGAACTCTGGGACGGCATGCGGGCGCTGCGCAAAGACAACACGGGCTACGCGCTCAAGCATCTCTTCATTGGCGCGGAAGGCACACTCGGTGTCATCACCGGGGCCATGCTTAGGCTCTACCCGCTGCCGACGGACATTACGACGGCGTTTGTCGCGGTGCCTTCGATCGCCGCGGCCGTCGCGTTGTTGACAGAGGTTCAGGGCGCGACGGGTGAGCAAATCTCGGCTTTTGAGTTGATCTCTCGTTTTGCCCTCGATCTGGTATTAACCCACGTGCCCGGCGCGCGGGACCCCGTCGAGACCTCGGCCAATTGGTATGTTCTGATCGAGATCGCGGAATCGGGCGGAACGGCGGGTCCGCGCGAGGCCATCGAACGCGCCATTGCCTCCGGGATTGAAGGTGGAACGGTGGTTGACGCCACCATCGCCCAATCTGACAGTCAGGCCGCTGCATTCTGGCGCTTGCGTGAGACGGTCCCCGAAGCTCAGACTCGGGAGGGCGCGAGCATCAAGCATGACGTCTCGGTGCCGATCGAGGCCTTTGCTGAACTCGTGGAACGAGGAACCGCGGCCGTGCTGGACGAAGCACCGGGCGCGCGGCCCTGCATTTTCGGTCATCTCGGCGACGGCAACGCGCATTTCAACATCACCCAACCACCTGAAATGGCGGCAGCCGAGTTCTTGAAAAAATGGGACGATGTGAACCGCCGCGTCCATGACATCGCGCACGATT
>CALJDF010000066.1 GCA_938023835.1 uncultured Alphaproteobacteria bacterium | reverse complement strand
TGGCGCCGGAGAACTATGTCGCCGGCGACGTCTATACCGACCCCACGGTGTTCGAGGCCGAGCGCGATCGGATTTTCGGGCATACCTGGCGCATCGCGTGTCACGAAAGCGAGGTCGCGAACCCGTTCGATTTTCGCACCTACGAGCATTTGGGCATCCCGCTGGTCACCATTCGCGGCGGCGATGGGGTGGTGCGGACGTTTTACAACGTGTGTTCCCATCGCGGCGCCAAGCTGGTGCAAGAGGTGTCGGGCAATGCCGAGCGCCTGACGTGTTTCTATCATCTGTGGAGCTACGACGCGGAAGGCGCGTGTATCGACATTCCGCGCCCCGAGGCTTATGCGCCGGTCGGGCTGTCGATGGATCAATGTGGCCTGCGCGCCGTGCCGACCGAGACGAAACTGGGGTTGGTGTTCATCAATCCCGACGAAAACGCGGCGCCGCTTTCGTCGTACCTCGGCCACTTGCTGGATCATTTCGAAGAGCCGATGGGGACGGCGCCGTTGGAGGTGTTTCACTTCCACCGCTGCGAACTGAAGGCGAACTGGAAGGCGTGGATGGAGACCAACCTCGACGCCTATCACACCTTCATGCATGTGGTGTTGCGCCGCACGCAGGTCGACGCAGAGCGCGAGATCAAAATTCATCCCGGCGGACACGCGGCCGGCGAAGGCATTCGCGCGCGCTATACCAATTACAAGGGATGGGAAGGGCGGCCCGACAGCTTGGCCTTGCCCGGGATGGAGCCGACCGAGATGCGCTCGGCCCATTTGTTCCCCAACGCGATGATCCTAGCGCGGGGTACCGTGATCCGGATCGATACCGTGATCCCGGTGGCGCCCGACCGGATGGTGCTGGAATGCCGCGGCTTGGGCGTGAAGGGCGATACGCCGGAACAACGCCGCGAACGGATGATCCATCACAATATGTATTGGGGGCCGTTGAGCCGGAACATGCCCGAAGATGCGTTCGCCGCCGAGGCCTGCGAAGCGTCGTTCGGGTCGGGCGCGGCGCAGTATCAGATCATTGCGCGCGACGAGAACCTAACCGGGCAAGACGATGGGATGATGCGTAACTTCTACGGCCAGTGGTCGAAGATGACCGGGCTGCCGTCGCATAACCCGACCAACCGAAACCCCGCCTAACGTGACACCGCGGCCCTTTCGGACGGCCCGCACAGGCCCTATAACCGGGCCATGAAAACGACGGGCAACATTGCCGACCGGCTGGATCATTTCGCGGCGATGCGCCCCGATCATCCGGCGATCATCGGCGGCGGCCGCACCATCAGCTATTGCGACCTGGCCGACCTTGTGCGTCGGATCGGTGGGCATCTTGCCGATCGTGGGATCGGCCCGGGCGACATCTTGGGCGTGTGTTTGCGTGATACCGTCGCACACCTTGCCTTGCTCTACGGCGTGGCGCGGTCCGGCGCGGCGATTTTGCCGATGGACGTGCGCTGGACGGCGGAGGAACGCAATCGGATCGCGACGTTCTTCGGCGCCAAACTCGTTCTGACCGAACCGGGCGAAACGGTGGGGGACGAACTCAACCAAGCTCAAGTGGCGGACGACTGGTGGACGGCGGTGGGTGCGGCCGATCCGGATCGGGATTTTCCGAGCGACGACGGGCATGGCCTGGTGCTGTCGCTGTCGTCGGGCACCACCGGCATCCCCAAGGGGCCGATGCATAGCCACAAGCAAATGCATGCGCGCTTTTCGACGCAAACGATCACCTTGGGCTTTCTCGACGATGACCGGTTCTTGAGTGCGCTCCCGATCTATTTCGGTGCGGGGCGCAGCTTTGTGATGGGGATGCTGTATCACGGCGCCACCGTGATGATGATGGGCCTGCCGTACGAGCCGCAGGATTTGGTCGACACGATCGCGCAGGAGAAGATCACGGTCACGCTGTTGGTGCCGACGTTGTTGCGTCGGTTGTTGGCGATTGCGCCGCAAGACGGTCATCTGTTGCCCGGGCCGCGGTTGATCTTTACCACCGGCGCGATTTTGCACCCCGACGAGCGCGACGATCTGTTGGCGCGGGTGTCGCCGAACTTACACAACTACTATGGCTCGACCGAAGGCGGCGGGTTGTCGGTCCTGCTGCCGAGCGATCGCGGCGATGCGGTGCGGTCGGTTGGCCGGTTGGTTCATAACGCCGAAGCGCAAGTGGTCGGCGAGGATCATGCGCCGCTGCCGGCGGGCGAGGTGGGCCGGGTGCGTTATCGTGGCGGCGCCTGCGCAACGTCTTTCTATAACGATGCCGAGGCGACGAAAGAGTCGTTCCAAGACGGGTGGTTCTATCCCGGCGACCTCGGCAAGTTTGACGCCGAGGGGCGGCTTTACTTGGTGGGCCGGGTCAAAGACATGATCATTCGTGGCGGGATCAACATTTACCCGGCCGAGATCGAACAGGTGCTGCTGGGGCACGACGCCGTGCGCGATGTGGCGGCGGTGGCCTGGCCTTCGCGCGAGTTGGGCGAGGAAGTGGCGGCCTTTGTGGTCGCGGCGGCACCGGTCGAAGAGGGCGACCTACTGACGTATTGCCGGGAGAACCTCGCACGCTACAAGGTGCCGCGGGGTGTGTTTTTCGTCGACGCCCTACCGCGCAACGGTTTCGGCAAGGTGCTGAAAAAGGACCTTTTGGCAGGCCTGGAGCCGGTTTAAGGCGGTTGACAGCGGCAGGGTGTGGCGCCGTTGTCCCGCGCCATGACGACACAGAATCATCAGCGGCGACTTACGGGCCCGGCCTTCACGGCGGACCGGGCAGTCGCGTGCGCGCGAGTTATGGGCCCGGTTCCCGCGAGGAGCCGGGAATTTGCCCTAACGCGCCCATTGCTGAATTCGGAGTCTGTTTGTCATGTCTTCACCTGACCGAACCACCGCTGTTTTTACCATCCAAGCTGCCGCCGATCCCGGCGTGCTGCCGCAAGCTGTCGGCCTGTTTGCCAAACATGGCCTGATTCCGAGCCGTTGGGTGGGCAATGCCCATGCCGGCGATTCGCGACTCTTTCTGACCATTGAGGTTGATGGCATGGCGGAGGACGTTGCCCATCGGTTGGCCAATGGGCTGCGCAGCCCTTTGTGTGTTGAGACCGTGGTGATGGACTCTCGGGCCGCGCTCGCCCGGCGTGCCTAAGTAGGCATTTCCTGCCGGGCAAAACGTGCCCGGCGGAAATGTGTACCCGGGCCGTTAACCTTAACGCGCGTTAAGAACTCGCCTGAATCCTGCCCTTTGGTGGTGCGCAAATCCTTGCGCCGCCTTGGCCCGCGGCTTGCTTTGTGGTGCTCCAGGAGTGTTGCCGTGGGCGCAATTCGTTAACGGAAGTGGCCCGAATGTGCTGCCGGGGGTGAGGGCAGTATTTACGTGGTCGCGATGGTTTCTTCATGGGGACGCCTGGTTGGTTTGGGCGCGGCGCTGGTTTTGACGGCGCTGCTGACAACCGGACAGGCACACGCGCAAAGCCAGACGGTCAACTATTCCGCCAGTGTGACGGTGCAAAACACCTTTACCGTCGGTGGCTGGGAGAACGTCACCTTTGGCACCGTCGCGGCTATTGCTTCGCCGACGGCCGGGATGCAAGCGCAAATCGTCATGCAGCCCATTACCGCGGCGACCACGATTACCCAGGGCTCGGGCGGTTCGGACTCGCGATTGCTGATCATCGTCGCGCCGACGCCGGGCAAGATCATGATCAACGGCGCACCGCCCAACACGACCTTCACCATTACCCCGGGCGGCACCGTGCAACTGGCCAATCCGGCAAGCAGCGCCAACACCTAGTTCGATTTCACGCCCAGCGCGGTCGCGATGGACTACAACCCGACCACCGACGCCAATGGTGATCTCAACATCATGATCGGCGGGACGTTGGCAACCCGCGTTCAAGCGGGCGCGGGCGACGAGTCGGCGGGTTACGCGGATGGCTCCTACACCGGGACCTATAGCGTCACGCCGGCCTACTAGAGAACAACGCCGGGCCCTTGGGCCTCGGCCTTGGAGGGGTTTCCTCCCAATCCCCTCCCTGCCTCCCCCTTTGAACGGGGGAGGAGCCTTTTCTTCACGCAGGGCTGAGCGGCCAAAATCCTTGACGGGCGGCCCGCCCAGGGCGCAGATTGCGCGCGTTATGGTCATGCAGACTTGGATTCGGCGAATTACGGACCCGGCTTCCCAAGGAAGTCGGGCGTTGTCCGTTGCCGTTACCCCATCACGTGAGTCTGCAGATCATGTCTTCTTTATCCGATAGTTCTTCCCGAACCGCGTTTCACCTCCGCGCCGTTGTGGCGCCGGACGTCATGGCACGCTGCTTGGCGTTGCTGACCAAGCGCAACCTCATGCCCGTCTATTGGCACGCCGAAGTCGTCGGCGATGTCTTCGAGATCATCTTCGAGGTGGAGGGGATCGACGCGCCCCTCGAAGCGTACATGGCCGAGTGCTTGCGTCAGATCGTCAATGTCGAGACGGTGGTGACCAGCCGCGCGGCGGTACGGCAACGCCAGGCCTAACGCGCCTACCAGGTCAGGAGGTTGCTGCCCAAGTAGCGACCGAAGGCCAGGGATGGCGTGACGCTCATGCCGCCGACGAAGGCGCGGCCTGAGAGTGTTGCGCCGCCGATGGCTTCGCCCGCGGCGTAAAGATTCGGCACTGCTTGGCCCTGCCGGTTGAGGACTTGTAGGCTGGTGTTCACGGCGAGGCCCGCTGGTGTTTTCAAGACCGTGCCGTGCGCCTTGATGGCGCGGAAGGGGCCTGTTTCGATCTTGGCCGGGAAGTGTTTGCGGCCGAACGAATCGCGGCCTTCGTCGACGGCCTTGTTGTACTCGGTGATCGTTTCTTGGAGCGCGTTGGCGCGCATGCCGCACGCGTCGGCGAGCGCCGCCACGGTATCGGCCGTCTTGAAGGACGGGTGTTCGGCGAAGGCTTTTTCGACCATTTCGGGGGTCCAGTCGGCGCCTGCCAAGCCGCCGCCGGCGTCGAGCAGCGGAGGGGCGTTTTGGAAGATGGTGTCGTCGAAGACGATCCAAAAGGACATCTCGGGTTGTTCGAGCAGCCGGTTCTCGCGTTCGTCGACACTGGGGTGGTCTTCGGCGACGAACCGGCGACCATGCAGATTGACGAAGATTTCCCACGGCGGGCGGACCTGCGGCGTGAGCGACGGCATGCTATAAAAATCGACGCGGCTGGGCTGGCCGTCGATGGCAATGCCGGCGAAGGTGGGGAGAAACTTGTCGTTGTTGCGGATGGCGCCGCCCGCCGCGGAGCCCAGCAGGATGCCGGTGCCGGTCGAGGTCGGCATCCCGGCGGAAAACATCGGATAGCCCTCGGTGAGGCGCGAGAACAGCCGAGCATTGCCGGCATAACCGCCGGTGGTGAGGACGACATTCTTGCCGCTCACGGTCACTTCTTTACCGTCCGAATCGCGCAGTTCGACACCGGTCACCGGTCGATATCGTGCGTCCTGAACGAGGCCGACGAGGCTGGTGTTGATGCGCAGTTCGAGGTTGCCGCGGCGGAGTTGTCGGGTGAGGACGCGGCGCAGGACTTCGAGGATCGACAGGCCGCCGTCGACGCCCCAATAGGTCCGCGCGATCGTATAGGCCTCGTGCCCGTAAAAGATCATCGGGCAGTCGGGATGCATCGCGAAGCCTTCGACCATGAGCCAGTCGATGACGTCGGGCGCTAGGTTGACGGCGAGGTTGACGAGATCGGGATCGGCGGTGTTCTTGCTGATCCGCATGGCGTCGGCGAAATGCAACCGCGGATGGTCCTCGATGCCGCGGTCTTTTTGTAGTTGGGTGCCGGCCGCACTCATCTGGCCGGCGGATAGATGCAGCGTGCCGCCGACATCCTCGTTCTGCTCGACGAGCAGGACGCGGGCGCCGCGCGCAGCCGCGGCGGCGGCACACGGGATGCCCGCAGTACCGGCGCCGACGACAATGACGTCGTATTGCTCGGTCATCGCGTTACCGGCGCACGAGTCCCGAGGCGCATCGCGGCGATCGGGGCAACGTCATGTTCATGGCGCGGCGTCCGCGGCATAAGGCGAGGGACAGTTGCCGGCGGCGCTTTCCTGTTCCCAGATGTCCACCGCATCGATCAACGTCGGGCCGCCGCAGGGCAAGAGCATGTAGCTCAACGCTTCGGACAATTGCGGGACGGTTGCGCCGACCTCGAAGGCGCGTTTGAGATGGATGCGCATCGCATCGTAGGTGCGCCGCGCCCCGTGGCAGACGGCGAGGATGATCTCGGCGAGGGCAGGTTCGACCTCGCCACGCGCAGTCTCGCACATCTTGAGGTACCGGTCGGTGGCGACCTCGACGGAAATCCATTCGTTCCAATGGTGCGATCCGAACCACAAGGCGCGATGCGCTTCGGCCGCGCCCGCCAGCGCGATGGCGTCGGTGAGAATACCCTCGCCCAATCCGGCCTTGATGGCGCGGCGCATATGGATGTGACCATGTTCCTCATCGGCGGCGACCTGGAGGGCGGCCCAGACGAGTTCGCGCTGCTGTGGGGTAAACGCGCGTGGCGAGAGGGTCAGATTCTCGTAAAAGTTGTCGTAGGCGGCGAGGAGGTTTGGGTCGGACGAGCCGATCATGCGGTGGTAGGTGAGCAAATACCCGCGCTTACGCTCGACCGCGGTCAGGACATCTTTCGTCGTCGCCATGTCGCACCCATCCTGCTTGTCGCTAAGCGGCAGGCCTCAGCCCGCCCCTGAATCGACTGTCTCCGCCAGCAGGGGTGCCCCGGTCGCCCCTTAGCGCCTGTACGAGCGAAATCGCTCTCGCTCGCTCCCCAATCGCAACCTTGGTAGCGCAGATTCTGGCGCTCAGCAAGGTTTGAGCCGGTGTCGCCACCGTCCCATCCCTTGGGTAGAGTGCCGTTGGTCGCGGGCCACGCCGCATGGCAACGAGGGGAGCGAAGGATGTTGCTGAACCTGAACGGATGCGAATCGGGATACGGGTTGCTGCACGAGGTGCCGCACGCATTGGGTGTGTGTCACTGATGCGTCTGTGTTCTTTTGAGGTGGCCGGGGTGCCACGGTTCGGCGTCGCGAGCGAGGGCGGGATCGTCGATCTG
>CALJDF010000065.1 GCA_938023835.1 uncultured Alphaproteobacteria bacterium | reverse complement strand
GACCCCTTCGTCGAACATGATGGGGCCGGAGATGTCGACGACGACCATCTCGTTGACGACGGTAATGGTGAGGTCGCCGGACCGCAGCAGCCGGGCATCGGCCGACTCGCGCAAGATCGTGGCAAGGCGTTCCAGGCGCGCGGCAAGCCGGGCGTCGGTTGGCATCCCGGCCGCATCGTCAGCCAGGCCGACCGCGTTCTCGACCGGCACAGACAAGGAGTCCAGAATTGCCCCGCCGGGGGTCGGTGGATCGAAATTCGCGATCGCCAACAACATGACGAAAAACGCCAGCAACAACGTGATCACGTCCATATAGGACGTGATCCATCCCTCGGCTTCTTCTTCGTCCTGCGAGATTCCGTCCGCCAGCGACGGCTGCCGCCGATACGACACGGCCGATATTTTGGCGGCCAACTGTTCGTCCTCGTCGGGCAGCGCGTTGTGCAGCGCGTCTTCTCTTTCGTCGTTCAGAATCGCCTCGTCGATCGACTCGGGCGATGCTTCCCAGTCGTTCTCGTAGGGGAGGTGGAGGTTGCCCCGATCGACGACGCCGGTCATTGTGCCGCCGAAGGTTGTGCCGTCGAATCGCCTTCGAGAATTTCATCACGGCGTTCGGCGCTATAGGACTCCAGCGTTTCGCGGATCACCGCGGGCGATCGGTTTTGGCGCAACAAAATGACACCTTGCATGACCGTCATCATCACCGCGACGCGCTGCTGTGTGCGCTGTTCGAACTTCATCGCGATCGGCTTGAAGATGAGATTGCCGGCCACCACGCCGTACAGCGTGGTCATCATCGCGACCGCCATGTTGTTGCCGATCGCGGACACATCGGCGTTCAGCGCGCCCAGCATGTTGACCAAGCCGAGTAGGGTGCCGATCATCCCGAACGCCGGCGCGAATGACGCCATGGCGCGAAACACCATCGCCTCGGCTTTTTCCTTGGCCTTTAATTTTTCAATCCGCCAGGTCATGACGTCGACAATGTCTTCAAGCTCGGCGTTGTCGACGACGAGCTGGATGCCGAGCCGCAAAAAAGGGTTCTTGATCGTTCGTAGCCGCGCTTCGATGCCCCGAATGTCGGTACGCATCACCGCTTGAGCGACCGAGACCAACTCGGCATGGTCTTCCTTGGCGTATAGCCGTTCGTTGCGCAGGACGATCAAAAAGACCGAAAAGACTCGCCCGGCCTCGTTCATCGGAAAAGCGACCAGCGTGGCGGCCAAAGTGCCGCCGAAGACGATCAGCAGGCCGAGGCCGTTCCACAAGAAGCCGGGGTCGTCGACCGAGAAAAAGACGGTCACGGCGACGATCAAAAAGCCGCCCACCATGCCGATCGTTGTTGAAGGATTCATGCTTTCCCCAGTAAAGCGTTACTAAAATTTGAACTAAATAAACCGCCTAAAGTATTCACAAGTACTCTGTAAGTACCTACTTATGTATTTGACTATCAAATACACCTCTTTGTCGCCTCACAAGGTCGTATTCTTGGGGGATGCTCGCGGCCTGAGGCGGGCTTGGCTCTTCACAAATCGCGGAACCGGCCTTGTCTTGCCGAATCACTTGGGATGATGTCGCGGGTTCGTGACGTTTCCCCCTCAAGTCCCCATGTCTACTCGCTCGCAAGCCGCTGGAGTCACCCATGACTGACAAGCCCATCACCCAAGAAATGATCGACCTCTACAATGAGTTTGCCCACCAAACCTTCGACCGGCGCGGCTTCATGACTCGCCTCGCGGTGCTCGCCGGCGGTACGGCGGCGGCCTATGCGATCGCGCCGATGATCGAGGCGAATCAGGCCCAAGCCGCGATGATCGCGGCGGACGATTCGCGCATCCAGGGCGAGGACATCAGCTTTGGCGACAATGTCAGCGGCTACCTCGTGCGGCCCGTCGCTCTATCGGGTCCCGCACCGGCCCTCATCGTCATTCATGAGAATCGCGGCTTGAACGAACACATCCGCGATGTCGCCCGCCGCGCCGCGCTCGAGGGCTTCGTCACCTTGGCGCCCGATTTCCTCTCGCCCAACGGCGGCACGCCGTCCGATCCCGATCAGGCGCGCAGCATGTTCCGCAGCCTCAGCCGCGACAGCGTCATCGCCAACGGCCGCGCCGTCGTCGCGTTTCTTAGGGAACACGCCGACAGCAACGGCAAGGTCGGGGCGCTCGGCTTTTGTTGGGGTGGCGGTGCGGTCAACCAAATCGCGGTCAACGCGCCCGATCTCCTGGCCGCGGCGCCGTTCTACGGCCCGGTGCCCGACGCTGCCGATGTGCCCAAGATCAAGGCCAAGTTGATGCTGCACTACGCCGGCAATGACAATTTCGTGAACCCCGGCATCGATCCGTATCGCAAAGCGCTGGAGGCCGCGAACATCGACCACACCGTGTTCATCTACGAAGGCGCCAACCATGCCTTCCACAATGACACCGCCGGCGCTCGCTACAACAAAGAGGCGGCGGAACTGGCGTGGTCGCGCACCATGGATTTCATGAAAGCCAATCTCGCCTAACCGCAAGGTCCCGCCGCTAGACGCGGCGAGTGCGGGCCTGTATCTCACGGGGACATTTTCACCCCGGAGGGAGACGTGACCAATTTTGTGGGCCGATCCGGCCTTCAATTGGCGGCCCCACTCGCCGATTTCGTCGAAACCGAAGCACTGCCCGGCACCGGCGTGGACGCCGACCGTTTCTGGCAAGGCTTGGCCGATATTTTGGCTGACCTCGGCCCGGTCAATCGTCGCATGCTGGAAGAGCGCGCCCGGCTGCAGCAAGAAATCGATGCCTGGCACAAGGCCCACCGCGACACCGGCTTCGATGTTGCGACCTACCGGGCATTCCTCGCCGAGATCGGCTATCTCGAGCCCGATCCCGGCAACGTCGAAATCGCGACGACCAACGTCGATCCGGAAATCGCCGCACTGGCCGGGCCGCAGCTCGTCGTGCCGTTGTCTAACGCGCGCTTTGCGCTCAACGCCGCCAATGCCCGCTGGGGCAGTCTTTACGATGCGCTCTACGGCACCGATGCCGTCCCGCAAGACGGCGTGCTCGCCCCCGGCAAGGGCTACAACGCCGAACGCGGCGCCGAGGTCGTCGCCCGCGCTGCCGCTTTCCTGGACGATGCCGTGCCGCTCGCCGGTGGCAGCCATCGCGAGGCCACGGCGTACGCGCTCGTGGACAACAACGCGCGCCTTCAGATGACGATGGCCGACGGCTCCACCGCCCAGCTATCCAATCGGGCCCAGTTCGTCGGCCACGCGGGCATGCCCGGTGGCGAGCAGTCCTTGCTTTTCGTCCACGACGGCCTGCACATCGAAATGCAGTTCGATCCCGCGCATCCTATCGGCGCACTCAGCACCTCGGGCCTCAAAGACATCGTTGTCGAGGCCGCGCTATCGACCATTCAAGATTGCGAAGACTCGGTCGCCGCCGTCGACGCCGACGATAAAGTGGGGGTCTATCGCAATTGGCTCGGTCTCAT
>CALJDF010000064.1 GCA_938023835.1 uncultured Alphaproteobacteria bacterium | reverse complement strand
ATGATTGCCGCGGTGGCCGCGATGGACGACGCCGCGTTGCAAGAACCCATTCGCTTTAAGGCGCGCAACGGCGATGACGTGGCGATCCCGACGAACCTGATGGTCGCCAACCTATGCAATCACGAAACCCACCACCGTGGGCAAGTTCACGCCCTGCTGACGGGCTTGGGCCAAGAGGTCCAGCCGCTCGACTTCTTCCCGTTCCTAATGGCGACGGGGCGAGCGAAGGGCTAGCGGAGGACGCTCTGCGCGGCTTGGTCGCAATCTTCGCGGGCGATGTCGGTAACGCCGGTGTCCTCGGTTAGATCGCCGAAAAACGGCGTCGCTCCCCTTCCGTGTCGGCATCGCCCCGGACTGTCTTACGTCTTGGCGTGCCCCTCGGGCGGTTCGCCCAGGATGGGTGTGGGCGCCGCGTATTCGTCGTCGCGCGCGGTTTCGATCAGCGGCGTTACCGCCTCGGACGGCATGCCGAGAAGACGCATGGTTTGCGCGGCCAGTTGCAGGCTTGCCTCGACCGTTTCGGGCACCGCCCCAGCTGCCCCGGCCGCGGTCAGGTCGGCGGCATGTTTTCGATCGCGGGCACGCACCAGGATCGGTACCCGCGGCCAGGCTTGTTTCATGGTCGCGACGGTTCGCGCGGCGCGCGCGGGATCGTCCATGGTGACAACGACACAGGCGGCGTGATCGGCGCGGGCATGTTGCAAGACATCGCGCCGGCTGGCATCGCCATAGAAGACCGGCAGGCCGTGGGCACGGCAGGTGCCGAGACGCCCGGCATCGAGATCGAGCGCAATATAGGGCACCTTCTGCGCTTCGAGGAGGCGCCCGATGGTCTGCCCGACACGGCCGAAGCCGGCAAGGATGATGTGATCTTCCAAATGAGCCGAGGCCATATCGGGGCCGGTGTGGGCGTCGTCGCTTAGTCGCGGCACGCCGAGACCACCTCTGCGCTCCATCGCCGCGGCGGTGCGGCGACCGACCGCCACGACGATCGGTGTGAGCATCATGGTGATACCGGCGACGATGATCATGAACTGACCGACGTCCCCCGGTAGAAGGCCGAGCGTCATCGCGACACCAACGACGATGAAAGCGAACTCGCCGGACTGCGACAGCAAAAAGCCGACCTGAACCGCGACGGTCTTCGGCTGACCGAAAAGGCGGGCCAGCACGCCGGCCATGATGCCTTTGATGACCATCAATCCGACCACCGACAGGATGACCCAGACGGCGCGATCGGCGACGGCGGCGAAGTCCACGCTCATCCCGACGGTGATGAAGAACAGCCCGAGCAAGAGCCCCTTGAAGGGTTGGATGTCGGTTTCGACTTGGTGGCGGAATTCGGTTTCCGCGAGCAACAACCCGGCGAGGAATGCGCCCAACGCCATCGACAACCCGGCCAGCCCAGTGAGGGTCGCAATACCCAAGGTGACGAGAAGCGTGGTGGCGACGAACAGCTCGGCACTGCGGGTGCCGGCGATGACGCGAAACAAGGGCCGCAGAGCGCGGCGGCCCACGACATAGATCACGAGGACCGCCCCCGCCGCGGTGCCGAGCGCGATCAGCAAATCAACAACGACGTTCTCGGCGTCGCCGGCCAGGACCGGGACGAGAAAGAGGATCGGGACCACGGCGAGGTCTTGGAACAACAGCACCGAAAAGCCGGTGTGACCGGCCGGGGTGCCGAGTTCGCCCCGTTCGGCCAAAAGCTGGACAACAATGGCGGTTGAGGATAGCGCGAGGCACAGCCCCAAAACGACCGACGCATTGACTGAGTTACCCCAGGCATAGGCAACGCCGCCGATCATGACCGCGGCGCTGAGGACTTGCGCCGACCCCATACCGAACACCAAACGCCGCATCGCCCAGAGCCGGCGCAAGGGTAGCTCGAGCCCGATGGTAAACAGTAAGAAAACGACACCGAGTTCGGCGAGCGGCGCAACACTCTCGACGTCGGCGATCAAGGCAAAACCGTGCGGCCCGATCGCCACGCCGATCGCCAAGTAACCGAGGATGGGGCTGGCCCTTAGACGGTGGAAGATCGGTACGATCACCACAGCGGCGATCAGGAAGACGAACAGATCAACCATGACGTGGGTGGTTTCGGTGTGCATCGCGCAACCTTTCGCCCGAACCGCGGGACTGTTACCAATGGTGCTACCAAAGCCGGCAAGCAAGCGCCAGCCCTGGGAATAGGGGGAGGACCGATATGAACCACCAAACGGCCTTTGGCCGCATCGCCTATACCAGCAAACAACTCGAGCGCATGGACGCCGACCGGGGCCGCGAATGGTTCGTCATGACCAAACACGGTGACGGGTCGCGGACGCTGACGGCGCATAGCGAAATCGACGATCCGCCGCCGGTGATCCGCGATGTGTCGATCACTGTCGGTGCGGATTGGCGGCCCAACGACTCATCGGTGCGCCTGACGGTGGGCGGCGAGTTCATGGGATCGGGCTGGTTTCGCTTTGCCGACCATGAGGTCGAGTGCCAGACCTTCAGCGTCGGCGAAGGGCGGCTCGACCAACGGGTGGCGGTGGGCGAAAAGCCCAAGGGGTTCGGCAATCACGCGATCGCCTCGGACGGCTGGCTGTTGAATTGCTACGACCTGAGCAAGGGACCAAGCACGCAGTTCTTGGAAAACATGATGACCTCGTCGCCCGACCATCGCGGCGCGACCGGGCCGACGATATTTCAACTGGGCTTCGGCATCGAGTTCGTCGGTGAGGAAAAATGCACAGTCGGTGCGGGCACCTTCGATGCGCTGCACTTTCGCATCGTTGGCACCGAAGGACAGCTCCCGGAAACCCACCCACCCTATGACATGTGGTGCACCGCGGACGGGGACTATATCTTCCTCAAGGGCGCGGTGACGGGCTACATGATGACCCACTACGAACTGATAGAATTACAGAGGTAGAGAGATGGCCGACGACAAAGGCATGCTGGTTTCCTGGACCGAAACCAATCCCGGATTTGATGCGGAACTGCGCGAGTGGTTTGTGCGCGAGCACATCGACGAGCGCGCGCTGGACACGCCGGGTTTCTACCGGTCGCGATTCTACGATGCGGTCGATGCCAAGGTCGAATATTTCGCCACATATGAGACCGATAGCCACACGGTGCTGACCGGTGAGGGCTACCTCGAACGGGTCGGCAATCAGACCGAATGGAGCCGCAAGGTGATCCCTGAGCTGACGGTCCTGAACCGCATGACCGCGCGCCTGACCATCGACATGATGCACGGCGTCGGTGGCTCGGTGGCGGCGGTCCGGTTCTTCCCGCCGCAAGATGCGGCCGGACAGGAAACGCTGCGTACACACCTGCGCGATGCGGTGTTCGCACCGATGATCAAGGAACAGGGCGTGCTCGGCGCGTGTCTGGCCGAGAACATGCTGGAGGCCGCGAACGCCACGGGCGCCAAGGCGCGCGCCCTAGGCGGCGCGATGCCGGTGTTGGAAAAGGTCGAATGGCTGGCCGTGATCGAAGCCAGCACCGATCAAATCGTGCGCGAGGCCGCAAAGGCCGCGTTCGGCCCGGAAGCGTTGAAAGCACACGGCGTCGACGACGCCCCCGAGATCGGGCTGTACCGATTCGTTTACGGCATGGACAAGCGCGGGCAGTAGGCCCTAGCGCGCGGTCTTTTCCATGAGATCGGCGACGGTGGCGTCGTAGACGCCGCCTGTCGTGCGCAAGCCGGCGACGACGCCAGCGACATCCTCGGGCCTGCGGTTTTGGCTGAGCTTTTGTTTGGCCTCGAGCCGGGTGATCGGAATCTCGAACGCGACGATGCCGCGCATGAGCGCCATGCGTTGGTCCTGCGGGACACGGTCCATTGTCCAGGGCGGTTTGGGCGCGAGGGATTGTTCGCTGGCGGCGCTGAGATCGCCCAACATCGCGGCGACCTGATCGGGATCCTCGACGATGTGGGGGATGCCATAGGCGTGCACGGCGACATAGTTCCACGTCGGCACCAGCCCCTCGGACGCGTACCAATCGGGCGAGATGTAGGCGTGCCGTCCCCAGAAGATCACCAGAGCAGGGGCGTCACCAAAGTGATGCCAGATCGGATTGGCGCGCGCGACATGGGCGCGCAAGGTGCCGTGATCGCCCCGCGTGGGATCGAACAAGACGGGGATGTGCACCGCCTCGACCCCGGCCGTCCCAGTGATGACCATAACGGC
>CALJDF010000063.1 GCA_938023835.1 uncultured Alphaproteobacteria bacterium | reverse complement strand
GACCAGTGTCGTCGTGAACTCACCCTGCACTTCGATTCGCTTGGCAGCGGAACCGAGAGCAGCCAATTTATCGGCAACCAACGTGATAGCCGTTTCAATTGACGTCAGAGCTGTTGCAGCACCAGAACTTGTCGCCAACGTTGACGCATTAATTGTCAGCGTTGTGGTGTCCATCTTCTGCGCGCTCACCGAAATGACGGAACCGTCAACGGTACTGAGCACTTTCAGCTCACTAGCACTTTGGAAGATGAGGTTGGTCGAGTTGAACTCGGCCGTAGCGACAATGGTCTCCAACTGGTCGCGCAACGCCTGGAAATCGTTCTGCAGAGCGGTGCGAGAAGCGGTGTCGAGACCGGCCTGGTTAGCCTGCACGACCTTCGCCTTCATTTCGGTAAGCAAGCCCGCGATGGCCTTACCGCCGGAAATAGCAACGTTAATGGTGGAGTCACCATTAGCGAGTGCGCCGCCGACGGCTTTGGTGCCTGCAATGTCGCCCCGTAGGCGGGTTGCGATCTGGAAGGTCGCAGCGTCGTCTTTGGGGCCGTTCACTTTCAGACCCGTGGTGATACGGAGCTGAGTGTTTTGCAGCTGTTTGTTCGTAAGATTGAGCTGCTCCAACGCGACCATTGCGCCGACGTTGGTGTTGATCGAAAGACCTTGAACCATTTGTTACGTCCTCATTCTAAGCATTCTGTTTCCAGCGTTTTGCTGGCGCCGACGTTTTGCCGGTGGATGGACTCGCGTCCGACTCGTAGGAAAGCAATGCCTATGCCATGGAAGTTCTTACCTAACGGCGGGCGCGGTAGAACTTGCTAACGTTTTGTTAAGAAAGAGGTTTTTCGCGAACAACGGTTTCGAAGGTTGATCGAAACGCGGCGAAAGAAGCGTCCAGACGCTTCCTTAAGGAAAGATTAACGCGGCAAATTTTTCCGACCCGGCAATTCCTGCCGGTAGCAATTGCCTAGCGGCGTCGGGGTGACGCAGCGGAAACCTTCGTTTTGGTTTGCGGTGGAAAGCGGGTTAGGCCGATGTTCCGAGGCTGCCCACGGCTGAGGCCGCGGCGCTCGGGATAGCTTGTTGCCCGGGCTCCGAGGAGAGCCCTTCCATAATCGACCGATTGACCGATATCAGGGGCTCGATCGCTGATTCACCGCGCAAGACCGTCCGCGAGTGTTTGTCGACCCAGATAGCAATCGAGATGATGTTTGCCTTAAGGCTGTCGGGGAACCGGTTCTCATTGGAGGCGAGATCCATTTGGAGGGTCAGCCAGAGCCGACGATTCCAATCAATCGCCTTGTAAAATTCGGGAGATTTCAGCCCTTTGGTGTCGGCGGCTTCGCGGACACCCATCAGCGCCTTGGTCACCTCAGCAAACAAACGGTATTCCGTCTGCCGAGGATTTTCCGTCGTCGCCTGGGTCGCCTTGTATTTGTTGACCGACATGCGCCTCTCCTCACTGAGCCCGCATACAGGAGATCAGCTGGACCCAAACAACGGTCCCCACCAACCTACTGCTAGAGGGTAACTCATTCGTCGTCTGAGGTGAATGCGGCCCACAACCGCCCAACTGACCTGTTTTGGTCAGGGCACTGGGGTTGATCACCTTCTGTGCCCAAGTGCGAAGCACGTAAAGTCATAAGCAAACGACGTGCCAAGCCGTCGAAATGATCGTTTCGGGCGGCCGGATCGGGCCGCCCACTCGCGACATGCCTATGCCGCGAGCCCCTTCATGATCGATTCGTTGACCTGAATGAGTGCCTCGGTCGACACATCACCCTGCTCGGCAAGCTTGGAATGCCGCTCAACCCAAATCGCCACAGAGATGATCTGCGCTTTGAGGGGGTCCGGCAATTGATTCTGGGGCCGTGCCAGATCTTCTTCAAGGGCATGCCAAAGACGCCGATTGTCGTCGAGGGCGCGGAGGAACTCCGGATCCTCTTTGGTCTTCGTCATGTTCGCTTGCAGATCTCGCGTCACTTGATCGAAGGCCTGAAATTCGGCCTGACGCTGATCGGGTGCCGGCGGCGGCACCGGATGATCGACAACCGCCCCTGTGGTTTGCGGACTATTGTACATATTCCAACCTTTCCTTCTCGAAGGGTAGAAGCGACTTGCACGTCATCATCGCGGAATAGAAGCACTGTTCGTGCACGTCATCTAGGATGCGATGGCATTTTTCCAGCACCCCTTTTGTGGTGACCGCACACATGAAGTCGGTCATCAGGTCCGCGAACTGATCGTAGTAGTGGCTCTCGAGCCCGCCATCCAAGTACATCATCATGATCGTGAAATAGATGCGCTTGACGGGGGTGTTGGCCTCATCGGGCTGAAGAACATCGCGCTCGCGAAGTAACGAGACTTGGTTCTCGACGATGAGGTCAGACCTGCGATCACCGTTTATCAGCACGCCACCGTTGAGAACGAACTTCTCGCCGGGCTTTAGTTTCAGTTTTAGCGGCATGTTTTCTAAGGGGCTTCGTTTGCCCCTCCCCTATTCTTATTGATTACTGGAACAGCGACAGAATGATCTGCGGCGTCGCGTTGGCGATCGAAAGCGCCTGCACGCCAAGCTGCTGTTTGACCTGAAGCGCCGTTAGGTTGGCACTTTCTCTGGCCATATCGGCATCCACAAGGTTGCCAACACCATCAGTGAGGATGTCCACTAATTTGACCGTGAAATCGGTTTGGACCTCGAGCCGTTTGGCCGAAGCACCCAGAGCCGCCAACCGGTCGGAGACCGACACGATAGCCGAGTTGATCGCTGTCAACGCCGCTGTTGCGCCAGAACTGGTGAGCAACGTCGTCGTGTTGATCGCGAGACTCGTCGTGTCCATCTTCTGCGCGCTAACGCTAATGATACTGCCGTCGACAGTACTCAAGACCTGAAACGTCACCGAGCTTTGGTTGATGAGGTTGACCCCATTGAATTCGGCGGTCGCGACGATCGTCTCGATCTGATCACGCAACGCGGCGAAGTCATTGTGGAGCGCCGTTCGCGAAGCCGCGTCGATCTGGGACTGGTTCCCCTGCACGACTTTCGCCTTCATTTCGATCATCAATTCGGAGATTGCCTTACCGGCGTCAATCGCGACGTTTACGGTGGATTCTCCGCCGGCGAGTGCAGTGCCGACGGCTCTATAGCCGGCAATGTCCCCGCGTTGGTTTTGGGCGATCGCATAAGTTGCTGCGTCGTCCTTAGGCCCGTTTACGCGCAGGCCGGTCGTGATATTGAGCTGGGTCTTCTCCAGCCTATTATTTGTCGCGTTCAAGTTCTGGAGAGCAATCGCCGCTCCCAGATTTGTATTTACCGACAAGACCATCGTTTCTGTCTCCTCTTCCGAGGTGGCTCAAAGCCTAGGGGTTTCGAATGGCATATAGCCGCTTACACAAGCGCAACGTGCGTGCCACAACGAGGAGCCAGCGACGCCCCTCCCCGTAAATCTTTGATTTTGAATAGAAATTTGGGAGGGGAGTGCCCAGCCATTGCCGCACCGACGGCCTCAAACGCGCATCGGCACTAGCGAATAATTGCCAGATCGCGAATCTTTTGCCGCTTACTGCAGCAAGAATTGCCATAGGCGGCAGAAGGCGTTGGGTGCAAGTCATCACGCGACGTTGCAACACCCTTCACTAAGGATTTATTAAGCCTAAGGAGCCTAGAGGTAACGGATGAACCAACTCGCCCAAGAGCACTTTACGATCGGTCTTTCGCATCACCGCGCGGGACGACTGGACGAGGCGGATCGTTGCTACGTTCAGGCCATCCAGGAGGATCCGAACAACTGCGACGCCATGCTCAACCTGGCGGGTATCCGGATTTCGGCCAACCGGCTGGACGAGGCCGAGACGTTGCTGTCAACCGCGCGCGTGATCCGGCCAACCGATCCCAACATCCTAACGGCCCTGGCAAACGTCCATCAGGCCCGAGGGAACCATGAGGAAGCGGAGACCTTTTACCGCAACGCGATCGCGCGGCGCCCGGATCTCGCACTCGCCCATGCCAACCTTGGGCGCCTGCTCTACCAAACCGGTCGTTTGGAGCACGCGATCGAGAGTTACCTAGAGGCCCTCAAGATCGAGCCGACGCTGGCCACGGCGCACGCCAACTTGGGTGCGGCGCTTGTCGCGACCGGTCGGTTGAACGATGCCGAAAAATCCCTCGAACTGGCGATTTCGCTGGCGCCCGGGGATGCCGATATTCATCTTAACATGGGCCATGTCCGGTTTGCCCGCGAGGATTACGAAGGCGCGCTGGAGAGATTCACGAAAGCCTCTTCTGTACGCATGGGCTGGTCAAAAGCACATCTAAATATTGGCGCTGCCCTTCACCGCCAAGGCAAATATGAAGAAGCCGAGACCGAGTTTCGGCGCGCGGTCCTGCTCGATGCCAGCGACGCCGAGGCACTGCGCGGACTCGGTACAACGTTGATTTCATTGGAAAAATATGACGAGGCCGAGGCTGCCTTGTTGAAGTCAG
>CALJDF010000062.1 GCA_938023835.1 uncultured Alphaproteobacteria bacterium | reverse complement strand
CGACGTCCTTGACCGGCACCACGGTGCCGATCGCGTTGCTGGCATGGGTGACGGCGACGATTTTGGTGCGTGGGCTGAGCATTTCTTCGAAGCGATCGAACAGGAACGCGCCCGTTTCGTCGGTCGGCACGGCGCGAACCTCGGCGCCGGTGTGTTCGGCGATCATTTGCCACGGCACGATGTTTGAGTGGTGTTCCAGCGCGGTGATGAGGATTTCATCGCCCGGCTTGAGATTGGCGCCGCCCCAGCTTGAGGCGACCAGATTGATCCCTTCGGTGGCGCCGCGCAGGAAGACGATCTCGCGGGTTTCCCTAGCGTTGATCAGGGCGCGGACTTTTTCGCGCACGTCTTCGTAGTTGCGGGTCGCGGTTTCGCTAAGCGCGTAGACGCCGCGGTGAATGTTGGCATATTCGGCCTCATAACAATGACGCACGGAATCGATCACGGCGCGCGGCTTTTGCGCGCTGGCGGCGCTGTCGAGGAACACCAACGATTTGCTGTGCGCTTGCGTTGACAGGATCGGGAAGTCGGCGCGGATCGCGTCGACGTCGAATGCCGGCGTATCGATTTTCGCCGCAGCGCTAGCCATTGGCGCGCTCCAACCACGCATCGACTAAGGTTTCGAAGCGGGCGCGTTCGGCGTCACGGTCGATTTCGTCGAGGGCGGCTTTGACGAAGGCCGAGACCAGCAGACGCCGTGCTTCGGCGGCATCGATGCCGCGGGCCTGGAGGTAAAACAGCTCGTTTTCGTCGAGGTCGCCAGCTGTGGCGCCATGCGCACACTTCACGTCGTCGGCATAGATCTCAAGCTCGGGCTTGGCGTCGATCTCTGCCTTATCGGAAAGCAGCAGCGCATTGTTGAGCTGGTGGGCGTCGGTCTTTTGCGCGTCCTTGTGGACCGTGACCTTGCCCTGGAACACGCCGCGCGACGCGTCATCCAATACGCCCTTGAAGATTTGTTTGCTGGCGCTGCCGGCGGCGGCGTGGTCGACGACGGTGGTGATATCGTTGTGTTGATCGCCGCGGAGCAAATAGGTGCCCGCGACATCGAACGTCGCATCCGCACCGTTGATGGTGGCGGCCACGGTGTGCCGGGCGAGCTTGGCGCTGAACGCGCCGATGAAGCCCTTGTAGTGTGCGCCCGAGGCGAGCGAGACCTGATCGTGGGCAAGATGGAAAGCGTCGGTCGCGTCTTGAAGCACTTTGTAGCGCCGCAGACTGGCGCCTTCCCCCATCACGACATCGGTGAGCGGGTTGCTCCAATAGACGCCATCGCCAAGATGGGTCTCGATTATGGTGGCGGCGCTGTCCTGGCCCATGATGATGACGTTGCGCGGATGGAGCGCGACAGGCCCCTGCCCGCCGTCGCCGGCAAAGATCACTTCGATGGTGGGATCGATGACGGCCGCATCGTCCACGACGAGGACGTAGCCGTCCATCATGAAGGCGGCGTTGAGGGCGAGCAGGCCGTTACCATCAAGCGCAGCGATGCGGGTGATATGATCCTTGAGAACGTCGCTATGGGTGTCGAGCGCGGTGCTCATCGGCATGAGGTGCGCACCGGTGGGCAAACCCGCAGTATTGGAGAGCGCGGAATCAACACGGCCGTTGGCGATGACGAGACGGATGGCGTCGGGATCGCCGGTTGCGCCGATGCGGGCGGCTAGCGCGTCGCCGATCGGGCCGTAGGGCGCGGCGAAGTCGGTTTTGGCGAGTGCGCCAAGGTCGGTGTATTTCCATTCTTCGACACGCCGATTGGGCAAGGCTTGGTCCTGGAACCGCGCCAGCGCGTTGCGCCGAGCGGCCTGCAGCCAATCGAGCGGGGCGCCAGGCAAGTCGGCACGCACCGCGTCGAACGCGTCGACGAAGGGGAAGTTGGCGATGAGGTGGCGTTTAGTCATGCGGCTTCGGTACCCAGAACGGCGTAGCCTTCTTTTTCGAGGTCGAGCGCTAGCGACTTGTCGCCCGAGCGAACGATCTTGCCGCCCGCGAGGACGTGGACGAAATCGGGCACGACGTAATCGAGCAGGCGCTGGTAGTGGGTGATCATCAGCATGGCACGATCGGGCGAGCGCAGCGCGTTGATGCCGTCGGCCACGGTCTTGAGCGCATCGATATCGAGGCCAGAATCGGTTTCATCGAGAATGGCGAGCGCCGGTTCGAGCATCGCCATCTGCAACATTTCGTAGCGCTTTTTCTCGCCACCCGAGAAGCCGACATTGACCGGGCGGCGCACCATGTCGTCGGTCATGTTGAGGTCGGCCTGTTTGGCGCGCACCAATTTGAGGAACTGCATGGCGTCGAGTTCTTTTTCGCCGCGATGTTTGCGGATGGCGTTGTAGGCCGTCTTGAGGAACGTGGTGCCGGCAACGCCTGGGATTTCGACCGGATATTGGAAGGCCAAAAAGATGCCTTCGCGGGCACGAATCTCGGGTTCCATCGCCGTGAGATCAGCGCCGTTGAAAATGATGCTGCCTTGCGTCACGTCGTAGCCGTTGCGACCGGCGAGCACGTAAGAAAGCGTACTTTTGCCCGAGCCGTTGGGGCCCATCACGGCGTGGACTTCGCCCGGGTTGATGGCGAGGTTGATCCCCTTGAGGACTTCTTTGCCGTCAACAGTGGCGTGGAGGTTCTTGATTTCGAGCATGGGTGCCATGGGTTGGTTTCCGTTTTAGCCGACGCTGCCTTCGAGGCTGATGCCGACGAGTTTTTGTGCTTCGACCGCGAATTCCATCGGCAGTTCTTGCAAGACCTGTCGGCAGAAGCCGTTGACGATGAGCGTGGTGGCGTCTTCTTCCGACAGACCGCGCTGGCGGCAATAAAGCAATTGTTCGTCGCTGATTTTCGAGGTGGTGGCTTCGTGTTCGACCTGCGCAGTTTTGTTGCGCACTTCGATGTAAGGCACGGTGTGGGCGCCACACTGATCGCCGATCAGGAGCGAATCGCACTGCGTGAAGTTGCGCGCGCCGGTCGCGCCCGGCATGACCTTGACCAGCCCGCGATAAGTGCTGTCGGCATGACCCGCCGAGATGCCTTTGGAGATGATCCGGCTTTTGGTGTTCTTGCCCATGTGGATCATCTTGGTGCCCGTGTCGGCCTGCTGATAATTGTTGGTGATGGCGATGGAATAGAACTCGCCCACCGAGTTGTCGCCTTGCAGGATGCAACTGGGATATTTCCAGGTGATGGCGGAGCCGGTTTCGACCTGGGTCCATGATATTTTGGAATTTTTGCCGCGACACGCGCCGCGCTTGGTGACGAAGTTGTAGATCCCACCTTTGCCGTTTTCATCACCGGGGTACCAGTTCTGCACGGTCGAGTATTTGATCTCGGCATCGTCCAGCGCGATGAGTTCGACGACGGCGGCGTGGAGTTGGTGTTCGTCGCGCATCGGCGCGGTGCAGCCTTCGAGGTAGCTCACGTAGGAGCCCTTGTCGGCAATGATGAGCGTGCGTTCGAACTGACCGGTTTCCGCCGCGTTGATGCGGAAGTATGTGGACAGTTCCATCGGGCAACGCACGCCTTCGGGGATGTAGACGAACGAGCCGTCGGTAAAGACGGCAGAGTTGAGCGTGGCGTAAAAATTGTCGGCGGTGGGGACGACGCTGCCGAGATATTTCTTCACCAGTTCGGGATGCTTTTGCACGGCTTCGGAGATCGGGCAGAAGATGACGCCGTGTTTGCTGAGTTCTTCCTTGAACGTGGTGGCGACCGAGACGCTATCGAACACGGCATCAACCGCAACACCGGCGAGCATCTTTTGTTCTTGGAGCGGAATGCCGAGTTTGGTGTAGGTCTCCAAGAGTTTGGGGTCGACGTCGTCGAGGCTTTCCAGGAGCGGCTTTTCCTTGGGGGCCGAGTAGTAATAGGAATCCTGGAAGTCGATCTTGGGATACGAGACCTTGGCCCAGGTCGGCTCTTCCTCGTCCAACGCCTGCCACATGCGAAATGCTTTGAGGCGCCACTCGAGCAACCACTCGGGCTCGTCCTTCTTGGCCGAGATGAAGCGGATGGTGCTTTCGTCCAAGCCCTTGGGCGCGGTATCGGATTCGATGTCGGTGACGAAGCCGTACTTGTAGCGCTCGGTCGTGGCTTGATTGATGGTTTCGGTTTCGCTGACGTCGGCCATGATGATCCCTAGGCGTTGAGGCTGGGCGCGGTCGGCGCCGGCGGCGCCATCGGCGCGGGCGGGTCGAGCACGTCGGCGAGGGTGAGATCGTCGAGCACGCGCCGGATCGCCGAGGAGACGACGTTCCAACGCCCCACAACGGCGCAATGGGTTTCGTGTTCGCAGGCGTTGCCGCCGGTATCGAGGCAATCGGTGAGCGCGAGGTCACCTTCGAACGCGGCGAGTACCTCGGACAGTCGAACCTGTTCGGGGACGCGGGAGAGCCGATAGCCGCCGTAGCGCCCGCGCTCGGCGGCGACGATGCCGACCTCGGTCAAGCGATGCAAAAGCTTGCTGACGGTGGGGGCCGGCAGGCCGGTCGCCAAGGCGACATCGGCGGTATTGCGGTTGCCCTCGGGCAGGCTGGCCATGTGGTGGAGGACCACCACGGCGTAATCGGTCATGCGGCTGAGGCGAAGCATGGGCTAATCCTGAGCTGTCTAATCCTGATTAGATTAGTCAGGCTTTAATTAGGGCAGAAATTTGGGCTTTTCAAGCCTTTTCGCAGCCGCCTATTCGGCGTTTTAGGGCTTTTCCCAGGGTCCGCCAGCGTCCATAAGTCCGCCCATGGCACTTCTTGACGGTCAACGACCCGGCGGCCCGCCGCCGCGGCAGCCCATGTTCAACCTGCCGCCCACGGTTTTGGCACTCATTGGCGTCAATGTCGTGGTGCATCTGGTAATGCTGAGCTTGGCGGCAGATGCGTTCAGCTGGGTGCTGATCCACCTCGCCTTCATTCCGGTGCGCTACAGCATTGAAGGCCTGGGCGGCTGGCCCGCCTGGGTGGGGCCTCTCACCTACCAGTTCCTGCACGGCGGCTGGCTGCATCTTGGCTTGAACATGGTGATGCTGGCGGCGTTCGGCTCCGCGTTGGAGCGCGCCGCGGGGCGGCGCCGCATGCTGGTGATTTTCTTCATCTCCGGCGTGGTCGGCGCGTTCACCCACTTTGCGCTGTTTCCGGGCAGCAATATTCCGGTTGTGGGGGCCTCGGGATCGATCAGCGGGTTGTTCGGCGCAGTGTTGTGGTTGATGGCACGCCCCAACCGGTGGGGTCAGCAAAGCTTGCGGTTCTGGCCGGCGGCGGTGATCTGGGTCGGAATCTCGGTGGTCATCGGGTTTACCGGCATGCCGGGCGCGGCCGCCGGGCAAATTGCCTGGGCCGCGCATATCGGCGGCTTCGTCGCCGGGGTGGTGATCATGATGGTCATATTGGCGGCAGCACGATCTTGGCCCCCGCGTTAAAGGGCCGCGGCAAAGAACGTCACACCGAACAAGGTGACGACCCCCGCGCCCGCAAACGCCAACGTGTTGGCGGCATAGGTCTGCCAACGGCTCGATGCCGCCGCCAGAGTGAGCGCGCCGCGCCGTATGGCAACGCTTGCGACGGCGAGAACCGACACGGTGATGGCTGTTCCGACCGACATCGCCAGCGCGGCCAGAATGCCCGAAACCAGCAGGCCTTGCGCCAAGGCAAAGAGCAGGACGATGACGGCACCGCTGCAGGGCCGCACCCCGACCGCGAGGACGACGAGCGCGCCTTCGCGCCAGCCCGATCCCGCGACGCGGGCGATCTCGCCATGGCCATGGTCGCGGTGGTGATGATGGGCGCCGGCACCGGCACGATGCGCCCAGGCTTCGCGCCCGGCACGCCACAACATCCACAAGCCGAGGAGCGCGACGATCCCATAGCTGACGGCCTCGAGCGGCCCCACCCGGTCTGCCGTTGCGAGATTTGTTGCGCCGAGGGCCAATGCCAGGATGCCGACCAGCGCAATGGCCGCGAGCGCCTGCACCAACGCCGCGAGTGCCGCGAGAAGAACGCCACGCCGCAGGTTTTCCTCGCTGGCAACCAAGTAGGCGCTAATGACAATTTTGCCGTGCCCCGGCCCGGCCGCGTGGAACACGCCGTAGGCAAACGAGAGGCCGATGAGGACCAGGAGTGGCCACGGCGAAGTCTGCGCCTTGATCGCCGAGACGGTGTCGGCGAGGCGGGTTTGCAGATCGCGTTGGATGCGCCTGATATCGGCCAGGACGACGGCGACGAAACCCGGTGCCGCGGCCGCCGATGGTTGTTCTGTCGCGCCACCACCGCCGCCGCCAAGGATGCGCGTCGACTCTTGGGCATGGGTTGGTGTGGCGGCCCAGGGCAACGCCACGGCCATCATCAGGAAGACTGCCAGCGCTAAGACGTGTTGCACAACAACTGCATCAGGTCGGGACGGACGAGGCCGAAATAGATCGTGCGCTGCGGATCGGGTTGGACATTGGCAAAGCACGGCGCCGCGGCCCCGGTAAAGCGCAAGGGATCGAACTGATCCGGCGTGATCTCGATGTAGTAGCTGGGGTCGTACAGCGAGACCGCGAGGGTGGTTTGTGTCGGGTCGATCGGTTCCGGCAGGGCGACGGTAAAGGCAAAGTTGAGCCGGCCGTCTTTGACCCAAGCCGTGAAATCTTCGGCCGCCGCAATCTCAAGCGGATCCGCACCGAGCCAAATATGGGTGAAGAAGCCGACGTCTTTGAGGTTTTCCGCGCTGTTGGCCGCCAGTTCGGCCGCCTCCTCGTTGTCCAATTCGGCATTGCCGTCGGCGTCGAAATCGGCGGACGCCATGCCGGTGAATAACGGATCGAACGTCCAGTTGATCCTCAGCGCCGTGACACGACCCTTGTCGAACACAACTTCGACAAACGCATCGATCCATACGTGCGGATGGGCTTGCGCGCGCGGCGGCACGGCAAGGAACATCACCAACGCGAAAACGAGTGCTTTAGCTGATCTTGCGCCAAACGACATGGCGCCTTTTCTATTGCAGCGCCCGACCCAAGTGCAAATCACGAATGCGGGCTCAAGCAGTCGGCGAGCGATCGCGCGAGGCCGCGCATCAGCGCCGGATAGAGATCGGGCCCCGGGTCGAGCGCCGCGCCGAGCGGGTCGGCGACACCGGCGCGCGCCGCGGTGCCCTCGATGACCGTATCAAGCACGGCGGGTTGGAACTGCGGCTCGGCAAAGACGCAAACGACGCCGGCTTCGGCAATGTGGTGTTGGATGTCGCGAAGGCGGCGCGCGCCGGGTTTACGGTCGGGCGCAACGGTCACCGACCCTGCCACTGCCAAGTCATAGCGGCGTTCTAGGTATTGGTAAGCATCGTGGAACACGATGAAGGGCCGGTGCCGGACCGGCGCGAGCGTTGCCATGAGCGTTTCATCGAGGCGGGCAATGTTTGCGAGGGCGCGCGCCGCGTTCGCGCGGTAGGTATTCGCCCGTGACGGATCAAGCGCAATCAACGCGTCGGCAACGACCTGGATCGTGCGGGCCGCGTTCGACGGATCCAGCCAGAGGTGCGCGTCAATATGCCCGCCGGCGTCGTCATCGTGAGCGTCGTCATCGTGGTCATGGTCATCGAACGCGCCCCCTGCGCGGGTTTTAAGCAGCGAGATGCCGTCTTGATCCATCAACGTGATGACCCGGCGGCTCTCGCGTGGATCGCGCAGGGCGCGGACCACGAACGTCTCAAGGGTCGGGCCCACCCACACAAGAAGCTGGGCGTTTTGCAATGCGCGGGCGTCGGAGGGCGCCATCGCATAATCGTGCGGCGAGGTATTGCCCCGCACGAGGAGAACAGGATCGACGACCCCCTCAGTCACGGCGGCGACGAGACTGTGGATCGGCGGAATGGTGGTGACAATACGCGGCGGGTCTGCTGCCCACGCCGCGTTGGCAAGGCCCAGGACCAGGGTCGCCAGAACAATGCGGTTTGCTATCGATTGACGCGCCGTCACGGCCCTGCCCTTTGTGTTATAAGGTAACGGACGCTATATAGTGTTATAGTATAACCTATGTCAACGCTGGGATTTGAACGCCACAATCACGCACGCTGCATTCGCAGCGCTGTCGATGCTGCCGATGCGCTGTGCGCCACACGGGGTTTGCGCTTTACGCCGTTGCGACGGCGCGTGTTGGAATTGATTTGGCAGTGCCATCGCCCGGTTGGCGCCTATGACCTGCTGGACCAACTCAAAAGCGAACGCGACGGCGCGGCGCCGCCGACGGCGTATCGCGCGCTCGATTTCCTGATGGAGAACGGGCTGATCCACCGGATCGAATCGCTGAACGCGTTCGTCGGCTGCACCCACCCCGATGCGCCGCATCAGTCCCAATTCTTGATTTGCACGTCGTGTCATCGCGTGGCCGAGCTGAGCGACCCCGCGATCGAGCGGCAGATCGACACCAAAGCCTCGGGCGCCGGTTTTCAGCCTGAACGGCAAACGCTTGAGGTGACCGGCACCTGCGATGCCTGCGCGGTGACGCGATGAACATGACCACGCTCGCTGCGACCGACCCGGCCGTGTTGATCGACGCACGTGGGTTGACCAAACGCTATGGCGGGCAGGCCGCCCTTGATGCCGTCGACCTGACGCTGCGGCGCGGCGAACTGACGACGCTGATCGGCCCGAACGGCGCCGGCAAGACGACTTTGGTGCGCCTGTTGTTGGGGCTGGAGCAGCCGAGCGCCGGGACCGTGCGTACCGCCGAAGGCTTGCGCATCGGCTATGTGCCGCAACGCATCCACGTCGACGACGCGCTGCCGATTACGGTGCGGCGGTTTCTGGCGCTAGGGGGCGCACCGCGCGAGGCGATCACCGAAGCGTTGCGCGAGGTTGGCGCGGCACATGTGATGCACAAACCGTTGCAGACCATCTCGGGCGGAGAAATGAGGCGGGCTTTGCTGGCCCGCGCGTTGTTGCGCAACCCTGACCTGTTGGTGTTGGACGAACCGACCGCCGGGGTCGACCTCAACGGTCAGGCCGAACTCTACGCCCTGATCAATGCCGTGCGGCGAGAGAAGAACTGCGCGGTGTTGTTGATCTCGCATGATCTGCACGTGGTGATGGCGGCGACCGACCATGTCTTGTGTTTGAACCATCACGTGTGTTGCAGCGGCTCGCCCGACGCGGTGAGCGAGCATCCCGAGTATCTTGCGCTGTTCGGGCCGAAGGCCGCGCAGACGCATGCGGTCTATACCCACCATCACGACCACACGCATACCGTCGCGGGCGATGTCGTGCCGCTGCAAAAAGACCAGCCATGACGGTTTTACTGGATGATTTCGTTGTGCGGGCGCTGGTTGCCGGGATCGCCGTCGCGTTGGTAGCCGGGCCGCTGGGGTGTTTCATCGTCTGGCGTCGTATGGCGTTTTTCGGCGCGACGATGTCGCACGCGGCCTTGCTCGGCGTGTCGCTGGCCTTCTTGCTGAACATCAACATGACCCTGGGGATTATCGGGGCGAGCGCGGTGACGGCGGCGACCTTGTTGTCGTTGACGCGGCTCCACGTATTGCCGACCGACGCGCTGCTGGGCTTGCTGGCCCATGCAGCGTTGGCGTTGGGTCTGGTCGCGATTTCGTTTCAGGACACGCTGCGCGTCGATCTGATGGGGTTGCTTTTCGGCGACATCCTGTCGGTATCGCGGGGTGACTTGGGTTGGATCCTCGGCGGTGGCGCGGCCGCCCTTGGGGTGTTGGCGTTGATTTGGCGACCGCTCTTGTCGGCCACCGTGCATGAGGAATTGGCCATTGTAGAAGGCGTGCGGGTGCGCCTGACCCACGCCGCCTTCGTGCTGGTGATGGCGGTGGTGGTGGCGATCGCGATGAAGATCGTCGGATTGCTGTTGATCATCTCGATGTTGCTGATCCCGCCCGCCGTGGCGCGACGCTTTGCACCGACACCGGAAATAATGGCCGCGATCGCCGCATTGGTCGGCGTGCTCTCGGTGATCGGGGGGATCGAAGCGTCGTTGGCATGGGACACACCGGCGGGCCCGTCCATTGTCACCGCTGCCACGATCCTATTTATTGTCTCGCTCCCGCTTTCAGGCGCGCTCTGGCGTGCGCTGTTCTCAAGAAACGAAAAGGCCCATCACCATCATGACCACTGATTATGCCGCGGCTGCCGCCGACCTCACCGACCTGCTGGGCCTAAGCGCCGCGCCCTTAGCGATCAGCTTTCATGCTGAGCCGGTGGATGGCGTCGAGAGCTATGGTGGGACGTATCCCACCCCGACCGAAGGCGGTCGCACCGGTGCGGTCTCGGCGGGGTGCGTGTTTTGGATCAAGGCGACCGAGCGGACGTTTGCGACCGTTGCAGCCGATCACGGCAATTGCAGCGTGGGATCGCTGACCCACGGCTTTCGCACACTGGACGAAGTTGCCGGCAACGAAGACGTCGGCGCCTTGGTCGGCGCGGAATGGGTATCGCCGGCGATGTTCCCGCACATTCCCGTTGTGAAGGATAAACCTCGGTCGGTCGTCTACGGCCCGTTGAGCGACGCGCCGGTAGCGCCCGACATCGTGTTCATCCGATTGAACGGCAAACAGGCGATGATGCTGCAAGACGCCTGCCCCGACCTGCAGTTCGAGGGCAAGCCGCAGTGCCATGTGATCCCGATCGCGAAAGATCAAGGTAAGATCGCTCTGAGTGTGGGCTGCATGTTGAGCCGCGTGCGTACCGGCATGTCCAACAACGAAATGACCTGCGCCATTCCGGCGGCCCGGTTGGACGAGGTGATTACCGCCCTGCGGACCGCATCAGCGGCAGACCGTCAGGTAGCGGCGTATGCGGCGCAGGACGCCCAACGCTTTAGTTGATTTCCCCGGGGCGGCTGCGCCGGTCGTGGACGGCCCGCGGGGCGAGGGCTACTCTCGCGGCGGGGAGAGCGACCCGTGGACGAGATTGAAACACCATCGGGCAAGGTTGCGGGAGATGAGAATTTCCCCGTGGGTTCATGGCTATTGCCGGCGCGGTTGCGTCCGCATGTGGCCGCGTTCTATCGCTTTGCCCGGGGCGCCGATGACATCGCCGACAACCCCGACCTGACGCCCAAGGAAAAGGTTTCTCGCCTCGACCGACTGGCGGCAGCGCTGAGGGGCGAACGACCGGACGACACAGGGGCTGAGATCGCACATGCCTTGCGCGCATCGCTCGAGCAAACCGGGGTCAGTCCGCAACATGGTCTCGACCTATTGGCGGCTTTTACCCAAGACGCGACCCAGTCGCGTTACGCCGATTGGGGCGACCTAATGGCCTATTGCGCGCGGTCGGCCGATCCGG
>CALJDF010000061.1 GCA_938023835.1 uncultured Alphaproteobacteria bacterium | reverse complement strand
GGAGGGTGAGTTCGGGGCCGTCCAGCGTCGCAAGCGGGTCGCCGGTGTTCGCGTCGATTAGAACCACGGTTCCCAGCACCGACGCCAATCCCCGCGTCATGTTGTCGGGAAAGACCGAGATCATTTTGACGACAACGTAGTGGCCTGCGCGCCACGCTGGCATGACGAGCATGACACCATCGTTCCCGCCTGGAACTTCGATGTCATAGTGGTGGCGCGATGGGGTCGTCACGCCGTCCCGGAACGCACGTTCGATGGCGTCGACCAGTGCCGCATACGGCAGTGTTGCGGCAACAGCCGCCGCGTCGAGATGGCGCATCAGGGCGCCGGTTCGTTGCGCGCGTCCGGCAGCCCCGCCCTGGCCGGCCCGGATCGATCTTTGGACTCGAAGCGTTCGAGGTTGCGCCGCAGGTCGTCGCGCATGCGTTCGGCTTGACGAAGGCGGGTCCGGCGCGTCCGACCGGCGCGCCAGGAAATAATCCCACCGGCGATCAACCCGAGGAGCGCGGCAACCAAAACGGGGAGATAGAGTGGCAGGCTCAGCGACAGGGGAAATGGGTCGAGGGTTAAGTCGACGACATGTCGGTTCGCGATCGCGAACCAAACCACAGCGACCGCAATTGCAAGCGTTACAAGGTGAGAGAGTAAGCGCATGATCCCGGGCCGCCGCAACCGGCTGTCGCTCGGCGCCTAAACCTTGGCGGGTTCGCCCTCGGCGTCACCGCCTTGGGGCGGGGTGGCATTCAGGCTTTGCCGAAGCTCTTTGCCGGTCTTGAACAAGGGGACGTGCTTTTCGGTCACCTGGACCGCCTCGCCGGTGCGCGGATTGCGCGCGACCCTTGCGGCCCGTTGCTTCACCGAGAAGGCGCCAAAGCCCCGCAGTTCGACCCGATCACCGCGTGCCAGGGCTGAGGAGATTTCCTCGAAAATGGTCGAAACGATGCGTTCGATGTCGCGTTGGTAGAGGTGCGGGTTCATCTCCGCGAGACGCATGATGAGTTCAGATTTGACCAAGCGTCATCCACCCGGATTTTGTTTAGTGCGCTGATTTTACACGTTAATTCTGCGCAGGGTGCCAAACCGAAATGGGGCCGTCAAGCCTAAGTCGTTCTGAAAGAAGCGTTTTTCTGGTTAGGCCGGTGATGAGGTCGAAAAAGGTGCTGGAATCGTCTTCCCGATCGAGCTCAATAATCGGGGTGTTGGCAGGGATTCCGTGGGTTTCTGCGAGCCATTTCAGCGCTTCGCGTTCGCCGCCGATGGCGTCGATTAGGTCAAGCGCGAGGGCTTGTCGCCCGGTATATGCGCGCCCATCGGCGAGGTCGCGGGCGACATCCATCGTAAGCCCGCGGCGTTCGGCAAATAGGGTTAGGAACCACGTGTAGATATCGTCGACCAAACCCTGCGTTGCGACACGGGCTTGGTCGCTGATCGGCGACAAGGGCGAGGGCTGGCCCTTTAGAGGCCCGCTCCGAAAGGTCTCCGCGGTGACACCGAGACGCTCCAAGAGGCCGCTTACCTCAGCGGTTTCCAGCAGCACTCCGATTGATCCCGTGATCGAGGTCTCCAAGGCGTAGATACGGTCGGCGCTGAGCGCAATCATGTACCCGGCGGATGCACCCACATTGCGGATCACCGCGACCACCGGCACGTCACGTTCATTGATGCGGCGCAGCTCGCGATAGATCGATTCGCCGCCCGTGGTCGTGCCGCCGGGCGTGTCGATGACGACCAGCACGGCCGAGACGGAATCATCGTCCGCGGCGGCGTCGAGACCGTTCAGGATCGTCTCGTCGCTGACAACGATGCCGCTAACGACCACGCGGAGGATGTGCGAACGGTTTTCGACCGGGTTGACGCCGGTCGCGATCGCGATGCCGCCAAGCACCGCGACGCCGATCACGACTATGGCGACGACGCGCCAGAACGCTAGACGCCGACGCAGACGGCGCCGAGCAACGATGCCATCTGCGTCAAACGTCACGGACTTGCGTCTCTCTTAGTCTTTGTCTTCGGACTGCTCTTCTTTGTCGCGAATAGCGGCCCCGAGGATGTCGCCCAAGCTCGCACCGCTATCGGATGACCCGAATTGTTTGAGTGCTTCTTTCTCCTCGGCGACTTCCAATGCCTTGATCGAAATGCTGACCCTGCGGCTATCGGGATCGATCGACATGATCTTCGCGTCGACTTTGTCGCCCGGCGCGAACCGATCTGGCCGTTGGTCCGAGCGATCGCGTGACAGATCAGAGCGACGAACAAAGGCCGACCACCCGCTGGGCAAGGTGACCTCGATCCCACCTTCCTTCACTTCCGAAACGGTGCAGGTCACGGTGGCGCCCTTCTTGAGGCCCTCTGAGGCAGACTCGAAGGGATCGTCGGTGAGCTGTTTGATGCCCAAGCTGATGCGTTCTTTCTCGACGCTGACATCGAGAACCTTGGCTTTCGCCGTCTGGCCCTTTTGGTACTGGGCGGCGGCTTCTTCGCCCGACCCCTCCCAAGTGATGTCCGACAAGTGAACCAAGCCGTCCACGCCGCTTTCGAGCCCGACGAACAGACCGAATTCGGTGATGCCCTTGATCTCGCCCTCGACGAGGGTGCCGACAGGGTTGCTGGCTTCGAAGGCTTCCCACGGATTGTCCATGGTCTGTTTGAGGCCCAGGCTGATCCGGCGTTTGGTCGGATCGACGTCCAGGATCACCACTTCGACTTCTTGGCTGGTCGAAACGATCTTGCCCGGATGGACGTTCTTTTTCGTCCAACTCATCTCCGAAACGTGGACGAGGCCTTCGATCCCCGGCTCGAGTTCGACGAAGGCGCCGTAGTCGGTGATGTTGGTGACGCGACCGGTGAACTTGGCACTGACCGGGAACTTGACCTCGACACCGTCCCACGGGTCGGATTCAAGCTGCTTCATCCCCAACGAGATTCGTTGGCTCTCGGGGTTCACCTTGATGACCTGAACTTTGACGGTCTCGCCGATGCTCATTACCTCCGACGGGTGCGCGATGCGGCGCCACGCCATGTCGGTCACGTGCAGCAGACCATCGATACCGCCCAAGTCGACGAATGCACCGTAGTCGGTGATGTTCTTGACCACGCCTTCAAGGACCTGGCCCTCGGACAGCGTGTTGAGCAGTTCGGAACGCGCTTCGGCACGGGTTTCTTCGAGAACGGCCCGCCGTGACACAACGATGTTTCCGCGCCGGCGATCCATTTTGAGGATTTGGAACGGCTGCGGTGAGTTCATCAGCGGGGCGACGTCGCGCACCGGGCGGATGTCGACCTGGCTGCCCGGCAGGAACGCCACAGCGCCGGAGAGATCGACGGTGAAGCCGCCTTTGACCCGACCAAAGATATGGCCGGTGACCCGTTCGGTCTTCTCGAAAGCTTCTTCGAGTTTTCCCCAAGCTTCTTCGCGGCGGGCCTTTTCACGGCTCAGAACGGCTTCGCCGTTCCGGTTTTCCATGCGCTCGAGGTAGACCTCAACGGTATCGCCGACTTTGATTTCTGCCGGTTGTCCGGGCAGGGAGAATTCTTTTAGCGCGACGCGGCCCTCAGATTTCAGTCCGACATCGACGACGGCGTCATCGTTTTCGATGGCAACGACCACGCCCTTGATCACCGATCCTTCGAGATCTTCGTTGGCGCCGAGTGATTCTTCGAGTAGGGCGGCGAAATCTTCGCCGGTATTGGTCATGGCCTCCTGCGTCGTTTCCGACATAAGTGTTCGTTCCTTTTTCTGTTTGGCCAACCGCTCGACATGAACGGGTTAAATGCCTCGAGCCGCACGGAGAACGGGCTTCCAGCACACGGGATTGCAACCAAACTTTCCGCTGATAGTGCAGCCGATCGAAAATCGCTGATCGCGCTACTCTTCGTGGCCGCCAATAACCTTCATGGCTGCCAAGAAAGCACCGTCTATATCCAAATCCGTGGTGTCGAGCAAGTGTGCGTCTGGAGCCGGTCGGAGCGGTGAATCAGCCCGATTTCGGTCCCTTTGGTCGCGTTCAGCCATTTCGGCGCGGACCTCGTCGAGGCGCAAGCTCGGATCCTGTTGCTGGAGTTCTGCCAGCCGCCGCGCCGCACGAACCTCTAAATCGGCTTCAATAAACAGTTTCACGTCTGCGTCGGGGCATACCACGGTACCGATGTCGCGCCCTTCGATGACGGCGCCGGCGGCGCCGTGGGGCGGCGATTGGGCGAATTCGCGTTGGAAATCGAGCAACGCGGCGCGCACGGCCGGGTGGGCCGAGACGATCGAGGCCGCTTTGCCGGTTTCTTCTTCGCGCAGCGCCGGATCGGTTAGTCCCGCCGGATCAAGCGTCTGCGCGGCTGCCAGGGCGGCTGCTGCGTCTGCGGGGTCTTGGCCGGCGCGCCGAACGCCCAGTCCGACGGCGCGATAAAGCGCCCCCGTATCGAGGTGCGCGTATCCAAGGGCGTCGGCGATCCGCCGGGCCAATGTGCCTTTTCCCGCTGCCGCGGGGCCGTCAATGGCGATAATCATCAGGTTGGCGCGGCCAGGTTGGCGCCCAGGCCGGTCATGAGCCCCATGAAGCTTGGGAAACTGGTGCCGATCATGCTGTCGTCGTCGATGGTAATCGCCTCGCGCGCCGCGAGACCAAGAACCGCGAAGGCCATCGCGATCCTGTGGTCGTGGAGGGTGGCAATTTGTCCGGCCCCTGGAATGTGGCGGTCGCATCCATGGACAACGAGGTTGTCTTCGGTAATCTCGACTCCAACCCCACAGGCTGTGAGTCCTTCGGCGATGGCGGTCAGTCGATCACTTTCTTTGACCCGCAACTCGTGCAAACCGCGCATCACAGTGTTGCCTTTGGCATAGGCGGCGGCCACAGCGAGAATGGGGTATTCGTCGATCATGCTGGGGGCGCGGGATGCCGGGATATCGATCCCGTTCAGCGCCGCAGCGCGGACACGAAGATCAGCGACCGGTTCACCGTTTAGATCACCGGCGTTGGACTCCACGATGTCGGCACCCATGTCTCGGAGCACGTCAAAAAGGCCGGCCCGCAGGGGGTTCGTACTCACGCGTTCGATGGTGATGTCGGACCCCTCCACCAAGGTCGCCGCGACGACGAAGAACGCTGCAGACGAGGGGTCGACCGGGACGTGGATGGCGCGCCCTGTGAGCTCGGGTTGGCCCGCAACCGTAATGCGTCGCGCGCCTTCTGTTTCTTCAACACGGATGTCGGCACCAAAGCCGCGGAGCATGCGTTCCGTGTGGTCGCGGGTGAGCACGGTCTCAACGACGGTCGTTTCCCCCGGCGCATTGAGCCCGGCGAGCAAGATCGCCGACTTCACCTGGGCGCTCGCGACGGCCATTTCGTGAATGACGGGGACTGGGGCTTTGGCCCCGAGCACTGCGACCGGCAATAGGCCGTCACGGCTGACGAAGGTCGCGCCGAATTTTTCCAGCGGTGTCATGACCCGGCCCATGGGCCGTCCCGACAAAGAGCGATCACCGCCAAAGAACGTAACGCCCGGCAAGGTTGCCGCAACACCCATTAAGAGGCGAACCCCGGTTCCGGAATTGCCGAGATCGAGGACCGTGCTCGGTTCGCGGAACCCACCCACGCCGCAGCCGTGCACCACCCAAGTACCGTCAGACCGTTCTTCGACTTGAGTGCCGAACGCGGCAACGGCCGCGGCCGTCCGCAAGACATCTTCGCCCTTGAGCAAGTTTATGATCGTGGTCTCACCCACACTCAGCGCCCCGAAAATCAACGCGCGATGCGAAATCGATTTATCCCCCGGAACCGCGATCGGGCCGAGGAGAGGTGTGCGTAGCGGGTGAGATCGAAAGGCCGTCATTTTCGACAGGAGGTTGCCGCAGCGTGGCGCCGCGAGGGCCTTCTAGCACAGCGTTAGCCGGGTCCAAAGGTGGACGCGCTAGGGGCCAGTTGGGCGTGCAAAAGTTTTTGACAGCGATGGGCGATCATGGCATTGCAAATTGCCGGTTTTGGGTTGGCAAATCGGTTGTTTTGAGAGCGGAGGCTGGTCTGTGGTGAAACCGGAATTGGGCACCAAACGCCAATGTCAGGAATGCGAGGCCAGGTTCTACGACCTCGGTAAAACCCCCATGATGTGTCCCGAATGCGGGTCGGAATTCAAGGTCGTTGTCGCGGCTCGCCCGGCGCCAAAGCCTGAACCCAAGCCAGCGACGCCGCCGCCCAAACACGACCGGCGGAAACGAGCGTCTGACGACGAAGATTCAGACACCGACCTCGATGTCGACGACGATCTTGACGACGACGACGATGATGATGACGACCTCGAAACCGTCATCGACAACGGGAAGAGCGAATAGCCCGAAACGGCGCTAGGCCAGCCTACTTCTTGGTTCCCGCCGCGACATACCAGTGTCCCGGCCGGGAATCAGCAACCTTCGTGAAGCCCGAGACGCCGCGGCGCGGATCGAGGGTCTGCCTTTGATAGCCCTCGAAAACGTTCCGAAACCCGGCGGCGCCGAGTGCGCCGACGAGGTCGGTCTCGCATACGCGGCCCCAGAACGGCTCGTCGTTGTAATAGGTCTGCCAGTCGCGCAGGGTTTGCTCCATCAGGCTCGGCATGTGCTTGTACCGCACCGGCACTTCCAGGTGAACAACCACCCCGCCGGGTTTCAGCAGGCGATAACACTCTGACATGATGCGCGGCAACGCTTTGGTGCTGGTTTCATGGAGCATGACGAGGGAGACCACGAGGTCCAAGCTCTCGTCGTCGAACTTGAGATCCTCGCCACTTTGCTGCGCGTAGTGAATCGGGACGCCCAACGCTTCGGCGCGACCGTGGGCATACCGCAGCAGGGGCGCGCCCGGGTCTACGCCAAAGACCTTTGCTTTCGGGAAGAACATTGCGAGGGGGACAGTGCTCGCCCCAACCGAGCACCCGATGTCGAGGATCGTCTTCGGGTTCAGGTCGGGATACTTCTCGTATAGGAACTGCACCAGCGTGCGGCCGCGACCCTCCATACCGTTCCCCCCGGCACGGCCAAAGTGATAGATCGATGCGCCGCGATCCAAGACCGCGCCCGCCCGCACATCATCGTCGCAGGTATCGGTGTAGTAGCTCCCCGGCTGCGCATGCTGGTCTACCGCCGCGAGATAACGGGGCTGTTGGAAGTTCGGGTCGAGGGTGAGAGAGCCGCGCGGGCGCTTGGGTTGGGACCGGGTAATGAGATCGTCAAGCTGGCGGTCGACGCTATCGATGATGGTGTCCCACATCAGTTCCTGCCCCAGCCGCATGAGCGAACCCCACATTTGGTGGTAGGGCTCTGCCTCCATCAGGTGACGGACTTCGTGCCGCGTTGACGGTGATCGCTTGTGCTCCTTCTCGAACTTGGGGCGTGCGACATGATCATAGATTTTGTGGTTACCCGCCGTTATTTGCGACGACACGTGCATTTTCATCGTCTGGACGAACTGCTGCCCGGCGAGTTCATCGTGGTTGGCGCGCGGCAACATTGAATGGGGCAGGGTCTCAGCCATGGTGGTCTCCCATTTTCCCTATGATGAACGGGGCGTCCGTCCGGCACAATTGTCCGGCCCGCTGGTCGGCTATTCGAAGGCTTGATTCACAGCCAGAGCGGCCCTAGGTTCCCAGCCGCGGGCCACCGGTGGGTCTCGCACATAGGGGCCATAGCTCAGTTGGGAGAGCGCTTGAATGGCATTCAAGAGGTCGGCGGTTCGATTCCGCCTGGCTCCACCAGTTTCCCAGAAGGCTCGGTTCATTCCGGGCCTTCGGCTTTTTCGGAGGGGGATTAGGAGGATGGTGGCGCGCCACCCGATTTCTCGTCCCACTGGCTTTCGCTTTTTCGCTTCATAAATTCGTCCGTCATGCTGCGAACCCGCCCGACCATGATTTGGAGCATCCGACGCATCACCGGGTTCATTTCGTTCAATCGTTTGAGGAACTCTTCGCGGGCGACGGTGATGACGACC
>CALJDF010000060.1 GCA_938023835.1 uncultured Alphaproteobacteria bacterium | reverse complement strand
GCCAATGAATGGCCGTTCGACCGCCAGGCCGACGACGAACTCAACGTCGGTGTTGAGGGCAGTTGGACCCGCTACCACCTGTGGTTTGCGTGGCGTGAGGAACACGAAGCGCTTCAGTTCTCCTGCGCGTTCGATCTCAAGGTGCCGAAAGAAAAGATCACCGCTGTACATACGCTCATGGCGCTGATGAACGAAAAGCTCTGGCTTGGCCATTTCGATTTATGGGCCCACGAGGGGTTGCTGATGTTCCGCCATGCGTTGGTCTTCTCCGGCGGCGCCGAGGCAACCAGTGCGCAACTTGAAGACGTGGTCGAGGCCGGCTTACGCGAATCCGAACGGTTCTACCCCGCTATTCAGTTCGCGCTGTGGGGCGGCAAGGGGCCGAACGAGGCGATCGCTGCGGCGATGCTCGAAACCGAAGGCGAAGCCTGAGCCCCACCGCCATGGATAGAACCGACGGTCCCATCCTTCTTGTCGGCTGCGGCAAGATGGGCGAAGCGTTGCTCAGCGGGTGGCTTGATCGCGGCATCGCGCCTACGATTGTGACAGTTATCGAACCCACGGAAGCCAACGCGGCCGTTGCTGGAAACCGGGGTGCGGCGACTTTGCCGTCACTCGACGGCCTCCCTGCGGACTTCGCGCCCCGGATCGTCGTGTTTGCCGTCAAACCCCAGGTCATGCCGAGCGTGGTGCCGCCTTACAGCCGATTCGTCTCACCGGACACCGTGTTCTTATCCATTGCGGCGGGCAAAGCGCTGGCTTTTTTTGAGGATCATCTCGGCGCTTATGCCGCGATGATCCGTGCCATGCCCAACACGCCGGCTGCGATCGGACGTGGCGTGACCGTTTTGTGCGCCAATGCGGCGACCACAGCGAGCGATCACGACCTGGCTGAGAGCCTGATGGCTGCCGCCGGCGATTTCGCGTGGATCGAGGACGAAGCTTTGATGGATGCGGTCACGGCCGTGTCCGGTAGCGGTCCCGCCTATGTCTTTTACATGATCGAATGCCTCACAGCCGCCGGCGTCACGGCGGGACTGCCCACCGATCTGTCCGCGCAACTGGCGCGCGCGACGGTAGAAGGCGCCGCTGCGCTCAGCCATGAGGACGGCTCCAGCCCGGAAACGCTGAGGAAAAACGTCGCCAGCCCGGGTGGCACGACAGCGGCAGCACTCGAGGTTCTGATGGCCGAGGCGGACGGGCTGCAAGATGTCATGACGAGAGCCGTTGACGCTGCCGCGAAGAGATCGCGCGAACTCGCTGACTAGTCTGATGCCGGGCGAGACCGCACCCGAAATCAGCACCGACGATTTTCTGAAGGTCGATATTCGCGTCGGCACCATCGTCGCCGCGGAAGTGTTTCCCGAAGCGCACAAACCAGCCTACAAGCTGCGCGTCGATTTTGGCCCCCAGATTGGCGTCAAACGATCCTCAGCGCAGATCATCAAGCACTACACGATCAGCGAACTGATGGGCCGCCAAGTCGCAGCGGTGGTGAATTTCCCACCACGCCAAATCGGACCGGTGCGTTCCGAGGTCCTGGTTCTTGGATTTCCCGATTCCGACGGCAAGGTGTGTCTGGTCGGGGTCGACCCTGCGGTGCCTAACGGCGGCAGGCTCTTCTAGCGTCAAACCGGCAGATGGATCAGCGCGCGCAGGCCACCGGCCGGCGCATCCTGCAAGCTAAGGTCGCCGCCATGACTACGCGTGATATCGCGGGCGATCGTCAGACCGAGGCCCACCCCGGCGGTGTCGGGGCGACGCGCTGAATCGAGCCGGCTAAACGCCTTGAAGGCTTCGTCGCGGCGTTCGGGTGCGATGCCCGGACCGTTGTCGTCGACCGTAATCTCGACGAACGTGGGTTGGCGCATCGCGCTGATCTCCACCCGAGCCGGCCCGACTGCTGCCTCGGTGTAGAACACCGCGTTGTCGATTAGGTTGGTTAGGCATCGCCGCAACGCGTTGGGGCGCGCCGGCATGGTGAGGTTGTCACCGAGCGTCAACGACACGTTGTGGCCCTGGCGGTGGGCGTCTTCGACCACTTCTTGCAGGAGTTCGGCGAGGTCCGTGTTTGCGGGTGTCTCGGCTTCCTGGCCACGGGCGAAGGACAGATACTCCTCAATCATCTGCTCCATGCTGCGGATGTCGGCCTCGATGTTCGAGACATCGACCCGGGTGTCGATCATCGCGAGTTCGAGTTTCACCCGCGTCAACGGCGTGCGCAGATCGTGGGAGACACCGGCGAGCATTTCGGTGCGCTGTTCAACGCTGCGTCGCAGGCGATCGCGCATGGCCATGAAGGCGCGGGTCGCAAGGCGAATTTCACTCGCGCCGGAGGTCCGCACGTCCGCCACCTCGCGGCCCTTACCGAGCGCATCGGCCATGTCGGCGAGGCGATGAATGGGGCGCATTTGGTTGCGTAAGAAGATGATCGCGATGCCGAGCAGGATCAGCGATGACCCCACCATCCACAGCACAAAGATCGTTGTCGTCGTGCTGTCGAGTCGTTTGCGCGAGGTGTGAACGCGCAGTACCCCATCGGGTAACTGCACCAGAATTTGGACCCGGTCGCCGAAGTTCGCGGTGTCGATCGCGTAGGGCCGAAACAGTCGCTCGCCGAGCGCCTGGTGCAGCATGCGATCGGGGATGTTGAACACCGGTTGGTTGCGCGTCACCGACGGGGGTAGCACTTCTTGGGGGATGACCGCGGCGTCGATGTCGAGATAGGTCCGGGCCATGTCGAGAACGGCAATCTTGCCCGCATCGTCGGCCTCGCTGAGGAGGCGGATCACGAGTGAAATGTCGCCCGCAACGCCCAAAGACAATCGGCGCGTCACGGTGTCCCAATGGTTATCGAAAAACACGATCGCGAGAATCACCTGGAGCAGCACCACCGGCGCGACGACGATCGCAACCGATCTGCCCAACAGTGTTTTCGGCAAGAACCGTTTGATCATGGGCCGGCCTGCCTAATCCGGGCGCAGGACATAGCCTTCGCCCCACACGGTCTGGAGGTAGCGCGGCGCGCGCGGATCGTCCTCTATCTTGCGCCGTAGCCGCGTAACCTGGACATCGACGGTGCGGTCGCTGACCCCAAGCCGATCGCATAGGTCGTGGCGCGAGATGATCTGCCCCGGCTTAACGGCGAAGATCTTGAGCAGGCCGGTCTCCGCCGACGTCAGGCGTACCGGCTTGTCGCCATCGCGCAATTCGTTGCGCTTGAGGTCGAAGTAGAACCGCCCCAGCGAGAGGCCGGCGAGGGTCGGCAACGGCCCGCCGGCGCGGCGCAGGATCGATCCGACCCGAAGCAGAAGTTCACGCGGCTCGAAGGGTTTTGCGAGGTAATCGTCCGCGCCGGACTCGAACCCGGCGATGCGATCTTCCGGTTCGCCACGCGCGGTCAGCACAAGAATGGGGATATCGGTCTTGGTGCGAAGTTGCTTGGTCAGCGTCAGGCCGTCCTCGCCGGGCATCATGATGTCGACGATCAACAGGTCAAAATCGAACCCTGTCATGCGCTTGCGGGCCTCTTGCGCGTCCGACGCGGTGGTGACGTGATAGCCGTGTTCGATCAGGTACTTTTGCAAGAGCTCGCGAATGCGCCGGTCGTCGTCGACGACGAGGAGATGGCGCACCGAGTCCGGGTCGTTCATCTCAACGATTCTGGATCGACTTCAGAACGGTGGCGCGATCCGTTTCGTCGATCAAGCCGAGCAACACCTTGCGGTACCCCTCTACGGCTTCCGCACCGGCTTCTTGATAGGCCTTGGCAACGCGGGCGCGTTGTTTTTCAGAAACTCGTCGTTCGAGTTCCCGGCCTTTCTCGGTCAAATAGAGGAGACGTTGGCGACGGTCGCGCACGCCTTTCTTCTGCTCCACATAGCCTTCCTCCACCAACTGGCTCAGGACCCGGCTCAAGCTTTGCTTGGTGATGCGCAAAATGGTGAGCAGGGCCGCCACCGTCATACCGGGGTCGCGGTTGATGAAGTGAATAGCCCTGTGGTGGGCACGGCCAAATCCATACTCCGCGAGGATGGAATCGGGCTCCCCGGTGAAGTCACGATAGGCATAGAACAGCAGCTCAATGCCTTGCCTAAGTTCTTCTTCCCTCAAGAAAAGGGGATTGATGGATGATTTTACGTCAGCCATGTTGACATATCTGGCTCAGATTGTTACAAGAATGAACCTGTGAAGGTCATTTAATTTATTGCTAGGCGGTGGAGCCATGTCTCTTATTCCATTCGATGATCGTGACGGTGTCATTTGGCTGGACGGTGCCCTCGTCCCTTGGCGCGAGGCAAAGCTGCACGTGCTCTCGCACGCGCTTCACTATGCTAGCGCGGTCTTCGAGGGGGAACGAGTCTACGAAGGCGAAATCTTCAAACTGACCGAACATACCGAGCGGCTCCATGCTTCTGGCCAAATGTTGGGTTTTGATATCCCGTATTCGGTGGCCGAAATCGATCAAGCGTGTCGCGATGTTGTCGATGCGATTGGGTTCAAGGACGGCTATTTGCGCCCGGTGGCCTGGCGCGGCTCCGAGATGATGGGCGTGTCGGCTCAAAAAACGAAGATTCATGTCGCCATTGCGGGGTGGGAATGGCCGTCTTATTTCGATCCCCAACAGCGCCGTAAAGGCATTCGCCTCAAGACCTCGCGGTGGCGGCGCCCGGCGCCCGATACCGCGCCGTGCAAGAGCAAAGCGGCTGGCCTCTATATGATTTGTACCATGTCCAAACATGAGGTCGAAAAACAAGGGTATGACGATGCGCTGATGTACGACTGGCGCGGCAATATTGCGGAATCGACAGGTGCCAATATCTTCTTGGTGCAAGACGGCGTCATCCATACGCCCACGCCCGATTGCTTCCTCGACGGCATCACGCGGCGCACGGTCATTGATCTTGCCAAGAAGCGGGGCTACGAGGTGGTCGAACGCACCCTGGGTCCAGAAGAGCTGGCCAAGACGTCTGAGATCTTTCTCACCGGCACCGCGGCGGAGGTCACGCCGGTCGGATCGATTGACGATCAGTCCTTTACGGTAGGGGCAATCACCCAGACCTTGATGTCCGATTACGAGAATACCGTTCGGGGCCGATCGTTGGATGCGGCGATCACTGCCGAGTAAGCGAGGGCAACACGAATTGCGGCCGGATCTTCGGGTCCGGCCGTTTTCATGTCACCAGTTCACCGGCTCTATTTGGGGGTCTGGCCCCAGCGTGCGGTGGCCGCATCGTCCGAATCACGGGCATCGACCCAGCGGGCGCCGTCGTTCGTTTCTTCCAGTTTCCAGAACGGGGCCTTGGTTTTGAGCCAGTCGATAAGGAACGCGCACGACTCAAGCGCAGCTTGCCGATGGGGTGCGGCCGTCGCGACAAACACGATGCGGTCGCCCGGTAAGAACCGACCATAGCGGTGAACAATGAGGCTTGCTTCGAGCGCCCAGCGGGTGTTCGCTTCTTGCTCGATGGCTTCGAGTTGTTTTTCCGTCATCCCGGGATAGTGTTCCAACGTCATGGCGGCGACAGATTGCCCGTCTGACAAATCGCGCATCGTGCCGATGAAGGTCGCGACCCCGCCAATGCGATGGTTGCCCGACGTCATCGCGGCCAACTCGGCACCGACATCAATATCGTCTCGTTGAACACGAACCATGTCAGCCGCCGGTCACCGGGGGAAACAGCGCAACTTCGTCGTCATCGGAAACCGGGTCGGCCGCCCGGGCGTAATCTTGATTGACGGCAACCCGTACAACCGAAAGATCGGCTAGCGCGGTCGCGTGGGCGTCGCTGCGCCCTTGCAGCCACGTCAAAAGGCTGCCGACGGTACTGATGTCTCCGGGCAGCGTGACGGTTTCCTCCGTAACGCCGATGCGTTGTCTCAGCCAGGCGAAATACAGGAGTTTCACGGTAGAACCTCGCTGTACGGAATGAACGGCACGATATCGCCCTGCGTCACCTCGGCGACGTCCTCACCGAGTTCGATCAGTCCGTCCGACTCGACCATCGACGTCATGATTCCGGCGCCGTCACGCGCGAATCGCTGCGCCGCCGGAAAATCGCCGAGAGCACCGTCGAGCCGCGCACGCATCCATTCGCGGCGACCGACCTTTTTGCGGCAGCTAAACGCCGCCGCGACTGGAAAACGCTGCGGCGGCGTCACTCGAGCGCCGGCGAGGCGTTGAATGATCGGCCGCACGAAGATCAAGAAGGTCACCATGACCGCAACCGGGTTGCCGGGAATCCCGACGAAAGCCGTGTCACCGATTTGGCCGAGCGCGAGCGGCCTTCCCGGTCGGATGGCGAGGCGCCAAAAATGCAATGTGCCGCGCTGTTCAACAACACCCCGGACGTGGTCCTCCTCGCCAACGGAAACGCCGCCGGAGGTGACGACAAGGTCGCTGTCGTCCACGGCCGCACGGAGTGCCGCCGCGATGGTGGCTTTGTCGTCCGGCAAGATGCCGAGGTCGCGCACCCGGCAGCCCATGCCTTCGAGCAAGGCGATCAACGCAAAGCGGTTCGAGTCGTGGATGGCACCGGGCGGGAGGGCCCGACCGGGATTGACGACTTCGTCGCCGGTCGAAAACACCGTCGCCTTCAGCGGCGCCCGAACCGGCAGGCGCGCCTCACCGGCTGCGGCGGCGAGCCCGACATCTTGTGGTCGCAGGATCTGGCCGTTTCTCAGGATGCATGTGTCGGTAGCGATGTCCTCGCCTGCGTGACGCCAGTTCGCGCCGACGGCAAGCCCGGCCGGAATGGCCACGGTGTCGTCCTGCGCCTCGCAGTCCTCCTGCATCGCGACCGTGTCGAGATCGGGCGGCATGACGGCGCCGGTAAAGATTCGAATGGCTTCACCCGGTCCGAGCGGGCCATTCCAGGGGTGCCCGGCTGCGGCACGACCGACAATCGTCAAACGGGTTTTGCCGGTACCGGCAAGGTCGGCATGACGAAATGCGTAGCCGTCGACCGCCGCGTTGTCGTGGGGCGGTACGTTGGCTCGCGCTTGGATATCTTCGGCGAGAATGCGGCCGCCGGCGGCGGCCAACGGGACCCGCTCCGATGCGGCCACCGGCGAAATCTGCTGATCGATTAGCGCCAGGGCCTCTGCGGTGGTCATCAGATCTTGCCCTGGGGCAAAACAATCGTTGCCAAGCTGCGCCATGTCAGCTGTCCGGAACAGGTGAGGGGGCAAAACCGCAATGGGACAACACAAAAGCAGCGATGGCGTCCGGATCGTCGATCGAGAGAACCGGACAATTCACATCAGGCCAGGGCCGATCGCTGGCCAAGGCGATCACGTTGGGGTCGGTGTGACATAGATTCGGCTGGGCGTCGTCGCCGCGCACGATTTCTATTTTATCGTGGCTGTCGCGCTTGAAGCCTTCAACGAGGACAAGGTCGACCGGCGACATACGCCGCAGCAGATCGTTGAGATCGGCTTCGGGCTGGGCGCGGTGTTCGTGCATCAACGCCCAACGCTTTGCGGATGACACCATGACCTCGGTGGCACCGGCATCGCGGTGTTCGTACGAATCCTTGCCTGGCTGATCGACGTCGAATGCGTGATGGGCATGTTTGATCGTCGACACCGTCAAGCCTTGACCGACGATCAACGGCAAAAGCTGCACCATCAACGTGGTTTTTCCGCTACCCGAATAACCCGCAAGGCCGAAGACTTTCATGCTTATTCCGCTGCCGTCTTGTTGTCCTGGGGCCTCTTCATATGGGCCATGCCGCCGCGAAGATAGTCATAACCGGTGTACACCGTCAGGAGGGCAGCGATCCATAAGAGGACGGTGCCGATTTCGGATACCTGAGAGACCACCTCGGTGAGGAGGAGCAACGCGATCGCAATCAGCTGAACGCTGGTTTTCCATTTCGCCAGGCGGCTAACCAGGATATCGACGCGCTTGCCGGCCAAGAACTCGCGTAAGCCCGACACGAGGAGCTCCCGCAGCAGGATAAGAAGAGCAGCAATGACCGTAATGCCGGTGATCGTATTGGTGGCGATCATCATGACGAGGACAGCGGCAACCAACAGTTTGTCGGCGATCGGGTCGAGAAAACGTCCGAAATCGGTGGTTTGGTTCCACCGTCGCGCCAACATGCCGTCGAAAAAGTCGGTCACCGCGGCATAGGCAAACAACGCAAAGGTCGTCCAGCTCGCCGCCGGTTCGGCCAGGTAGAATGCCGCGACGATCAGCGGGATCACAACGACGCGCGACAGGGTTAGGATATTCGGAAGGTTCGGCACCAATCTCACCGACGGGGTTCAGTCCGCAGCATATCACGCCGTGTCGCCGTTAGGCGTCGTCATGAAAAAAGCCGTAGATGACTTTTGCGACGTTATGACTGATCCCTTCGACCTTTTCGAGATCGGCAAGGCCGGCCCGCTTGACCTCGCCGGCAGATCCGAAGTGATGCAGCAAGGCCCGCTTCCGGGCGGCGCCGATCCCCGGGATTTCATCCAACGGCGAGGTGCCGATCGCCTTGGACCGGCGCGCCCGATGGCTACCGATAGCAAACCGGTGGGCTTCGTCGCGCATCCGTTGGAGGAAATAGAGGACCGGATCACGTGGTTCCAACCGCATTTCGCGCCCGTCGGCAAGAAACAAGCGCTCTCGTCCGGCGTTGCGGTCGGGGCCCTTCGCGATTCCCGCGACCGGCACATTGCTGAGGCCCAAGTCCTCAAGCACGCCCTTGGCGACATTGAGTTGGCCGCGCCCGCCGTCGATCAACACTAGCCCCGGCCACATCCCACTGCTGCGATCTTCGTCCTCTTTCAGGAGGCGTTTGAAGCGCCGCGTTAGGACTTCGACCATCATCCCATAATCATCCCCAGGGGCGAGGTCTTCGTTGCGGATGTTGAACTTGCGGTACTGGTTCTTCATGAAACCTTCGGGGCCGGAGACGATCATCGCACCGACCGCGTGGGTGCCGCTGACGTGGCTGTTGTCGTAGACCTCAATCCGTTCCGGCGGTCCCTCCAATCCAAACGTGTCTGCAATCCCTTCCAGGAGCGCCCGTTGGGTTGCGCTTTCCGCCATGCGGCGACGCAGTGCGTCGCCGGCATTGTCGCGGGCGTGGCGCACGAGGTCGGCCTTTTCGCCGCGCTGCGGACGGCTGATCTTGACGCTATGGCCGGCCCGTACCGATAACGCTTCGGCGACCAAGTTGCGCTGTTCGCATTCGTGACTGGTCAAGATCAACTTGGGTGCGGGGCGGCTGTCGTAAAACTGTCCAAGGAACGCGGTCATGATTTCCGGCGGCTCGAGAGACTGGGCGTGCGACGGGTAATAGGCGCGGCTACCGAAGTTCTGGCCGCCGCGAAAGAAAAACACCTGAACGCAGGTCTGGCCCCCTTCCTGATGGAGCGCGATGACATCGGCCTCGTCCACCGTTTGAACGTTGATCCCCTGATGCGCCTGGATGTGGGCAAGAGACTTGATGCGGTCGCGGTACATCGCGGCGGTCTCGTAGTCGCGGCTGTCGGCTGATGTCGTCATCAACGAGGCGAGGCGCTGTTGAATCTCGTGGCTTTTCCCGGTCAAGAAATCACGCGCCTGATGGACGATTTCCTCATAGTCGTCCCTCTCAATGCGCCCGACGCAGGGCGCGGCGCAGCGTTTGATCTGGTACTGCAGACAGGGTCGGGTGCGGCTTTCGAAAACCGAGTCGCTGCACGAGCGCAGCGGAAAGGCACGCTGCAAGGCCGAGAGCGTGCGATTGACCGCACCGGCCGAGGCAAAGGGGCCGAAAAACTCCGCGTCGCGGTCGCGGGCCCCACGGTGCTTGGCGATTTGCGCCCATTCGTGGTCGCGCCGAATCATGATATAGGGGAACGACTTGTCGTCGCGCAGGAGAACGTTAAAGCGCGGCTTGAGCCGCTTGATCAGGTTCGACTCGAGCAACAGCGCCTCGACCTCGGTGTGGGTCGTGACGATTTCTATCGAGGCCGTGGCCGAAATCATGTTGAGGATTCGATTGGTGTGCCCGGTCCGATTGGCGTAGCTACCGACCCGCCGCTTCAGGTTGCGGGCCTTCCCGACATAAAGCACCTCGCCGCGTCGGTTGAGCATCCGGTAAACACCCGGCACGCCCGGCATCGTTTTGAGGGCTGCCTGAATGACCGCCCTGCCATCGACCGTTGCTCCGGCCTCGGCATCATCGGGGGTGGCGGGATCTTCGCTCATCGTCCGTTTATATCGCGATGTGGTGTTCAACGGTCAACGCCGCCAGCACCCCTGGGCCGCGAGGCCGATTGGGGTGGCGGGGGGTGTACCGCCCCTTTTCCATGCCGTCCCGCAGGGATTGCCGAGTCTGGGGACAACTTTGTGGGCGAATGGATAAACGCCCTGCAATGATAGGGAAATTCTCGGCCAGACTGGCGATTGCCCAAGAATTGGGAAACACGCTCAAGTGATTGATTTCATTTGAACTATCAAAATCAAGCAGTTCGTTTGATCGGGACTGTGTCGATTGCGCCACACCTATCAGGGCTGATCTTGGCACCATGTGCACAACCTCGATGGGCGTGAAATCAGGGGCGAACCATTGTGTTCGACTAATGTTCCTGACCCGGACGCCGCCGTTCGATTTCGACGCCGACGCTTTCCGCGTCTTTCATCACCTGGAGTTTTTCGACCCGGACGCGCGTGGCAACCACGCGGTTGTCCGATAAGGCTAGGCCCGCGATCTGCTCCGCCAGGGTTTCCACCAGATTGATATGGCCGGCGCCGATCAAGGCACGCACGCCGTCCACGAGGGTTTCGTAGTCCACGACGTTCTCAAGGCGGTCGTCGAGTGGCTGCGTGGCCTCTTTGACCGTCAGGTCAATGTTGATGCGCACGGGTTGGCCTCGGCACTTTTCATGGCGGTGAACGCCGATCTCAGCCTGCACAATCAGGTCGCGCACAAAAACATGGCGTACGCCGTTTTCGGCATCGGCAAGGCGTAGCGGATGAATGGTCGGGCGAGGGTTCATTCGAGTGGTGCGGCGCTATTGGCGTTCCAGGTTAGGTGCGCGCCACCGTCTAGGGCGATCATCTGTCCCGTCATCGAGGGCGCGCCGAGTATATAGCGAACGGCATCACAGATTTCCTGTGGGGCCGATCCCCGGCCCAGCGGTGTGGCGGCGCATTGCCGCGCAAAATCTTCCGTGCTTTGGCGGCTGCTTGGCAGCACCGGACCTGGCCCAATGCCGTTGACCCGAATTCTTGGCGCGAGGGCGATTGCCGTCATTTGTGTTAGGCCCCACAGCCCGACCTTGCTGACCGAATAAGACAGGAACTCGCCGGTGAGGTTCCAGACCCGTTGGTCGATCAAGTTGATGACGTTGCCTTCCGCCTTTTCGGGCAGGGCCGCGGCAAAGGTCTTGGTCAAGATGGCGGGTGCACGGAGGTTGATGTCGAGGTGACTGTCCCACCGATCGGTGGGGAAGTCGGCGATCGAATCCCGTTCGAATGCCGAGGCATTGTTGATCAAGGCCGTAACCGGGCCGAGCGCCCCGGCCGCTTGATCGATCAGCCGTTCGGCGGCGGTGGCATTGGCGAGGTCGGCGTAAAGCGATACGGCCGTACCGCCGGCGGAAACGATTTCCGCGACAGTGCCTTCGGCATCGTCAGCGGCGTGATTGTAGTGAACGCCCACCGTCCAGCCGTGTGCCGCGAGGTCGAGCGCGATCGCCCGCCCGATGCGTTTTGCGGCTCCCGTAACCAATGCCACGCGCGTTTCGGTCATGGTCCCCCCGCGCCCGACACCCCGGCGAACTGCGACCACACATACAACACATAGGCGCCCATGAAGGCGGTGCCGACAACACGGCCGAAGCGCAAGTGCCAAAAGATAAAGGGTGCGAGAAGAACCACGGCACCGATCATAATAGGAAAGTCAAAGTGCAACATGCGCACTGGAACCGGAATCGGCGCGACTAACGCGGTCACGCCACCAACGCCGAGCAGGTTGAACAGATTGCTCCCCAAGACGTTGCCGATCGCAACGTCACCGTGCTTCCGGATCAAGGCAACAAACGACGTCACCAGTTCCGGCAGCGACGTGCCAAAGGCGACAAGGGTCAAGCCGATTACGACTTCTGAAATGCCGATAGCACGGGCAATGTTGACCGCGCCTTCGACGAGCATTGTCGATCCTGCGAAGAGCGCGAGCAACCCGCCGATGATGGAGCCGGCGATCAACAGCTTCTTCCGCGGCCCGGTTTCAAATTCCTCGAGCTCTTCGGCGTAGAGGCGCGCGGCAGCGGCATCGCGCCGGGCAAAATGGTAGGCCGACCCAAGATAGGCCAACAACAGGAAGACCATGACCGCGCCCTCCCACCATCCGATGACCTGGTTCCAGCTTAGGATGGCCACGAGGACGCTGGCGGCGAACAACAACGCAAGGTCGCGCCCAGCCGATTTACCACTGGTGCCAAGCGGCGCGATGATCGCGGGCAACCCAAGAACCAAGAGGATGTTGGCAAGGTTGCTTCCGACGATGTTGCCGATGGCCAGCTCTGGCACCCCGCGCAGCGCGGCGCCGACGCTGACGATCAGTTCGGGCGAGGATGTCCCGAAGGCAACGACGGTGAGCGCAATGACCAACGTAGAAATGCCG
>CALJDF010000059.1 GCA_938023835.1 uncultured Alphaproteobacteria bacterium | reverse complement strand
CAGGTTTTCCAACACCCGTTCGATCAATGCGATGTCGCCCGAGACGAACGGCGCGTCGTGCGGGATATCGGTCTCGAGAGCGAGCGATTTTTGTTCGGCCTGCAGCGCGAACTTTTGCGTCACGTCTTGCGCGAGTTCGGCGAGCGAGAAGGGTTCGAAGGCCGGGGCGGTGTCGGTGTTGTCGAGGGTGGCAAGTTCGAACAATTCCTTGATCAACCGGCCCAGGCGGCTGCTGTGGTTGAGCGCAAGGCGCAGGTATTTTTCTTTTTCGTCGCGATCGAGCGCGTCTTGTTTCATCAGCAGGGTTTCGAGATAGCCCTGGAGCGAGGCCAGCGGCGTGCGTAAGTCGTGGCTGACGTTGGCGATCAGTTCGCGGCGACTTTGGTCGGCGTCGTGGAGCTTTTGAATCTGTTCGGTGATCCGGGTCGACATTTCCTCGAAAGTCAGACCCAACTGATCGATCTCGTCGGCGCCGGTGCCGCGGCGCCAGTTTTGCGCCGGCACCGGTTCGCCAAACGCGCCGCGGCGAAAGCGGTCGACCTCGCCGGTCAGGCGCCGCAGCCGCGCGGTAATCGCGCGAAACGACAGAACGCCGGCCAGGGCCGCCAAGATCAGCCCGACAATGGCGATCCCGGTGATGATGCGCAGGATAAGACTGCCCTGGAACATGCTTTCGACCGAATCGTATAGCTGGCCGCCAAGGACGACGTACAGATAGCCCATCATGGCGTCGCCCTCGCCGCTGATCGGCGCCACCGAAAAGACCTTGGTGCCGCTGAGATCGCGGGGGTCGGTGCCACGAATGGGGAGGCTCCGGCTGCCCTCGAGAAAGGCGCGGATCGGTGCGAGATCGATGCGGTCGCGTTTGACCGCGCCCTCGGGTGCGGAGAAGGCTAGCACCCGGCCTTGCGTGTCGGTGAGGTAAAGTTCGATGGCCGGGTTGACCACCATCAGGTTCTCAAAGACCGACTTGAAGGCCTCCAAATCGACATCGCCGCCGGGCAGCAGCGTGCTGTGATCGACCAGGCTTTGCGCCAGGGCAAAGTGCAGCTTTTGGTTCACCTCTTCAAAGTGGAGGCGGGTAAAGCTGACAGTAAGGACGAGATAGGTCGCCGCCAAAAGCGCAATCACGACCAGCAGCGCGGCGACGAGTTTGGCGTTGAGGGTGCGCAGCATCACGAGGCTTGGGCGGAGGCCGCCTCGGCCTCGTCGCGCGCGATCCGGTCGTTGAATTTGTAGCCGACGCCCCAGACCGTGAGGATGTGGTCGGGTTTGTGCGGATCGGCTTCTACCTTGCCGCGCAGGCGGTTGATGTGGCTGTTGACGGTGTGTTCGTAGCCATCGTGGCCGTAGCCCCAAACGAGGTCGAGCAATTGCGCGCGGGTGTAGACGCGGCCCGGATTTTTCGCGAACTGGACCAAGAGGTCGAATTCCCGCGCGGTGAGATCGACGGCGCGACCGGAGACGGTGACGCTGCGCTGCGCGCGTTCGATGACGATGTCGCCGGCGGTAATGGTTTCGTTGGCTTGGTTGGTTTGCGACCAAGATTCGCGGCGGCGGAAGATCGCTTTGACGCGGGCCAGCAATTCGCGAATGGAAAACGGTTTGGTGAGGTAGTCGTCGGCGCCGGTCTCCAATCCCAGCACGCGATCGACCTCGGCGGATTTAGCGGTGACCATCAGGATGGGCGTGAAGTTGGATTCGGCGCGCAAGCGGCGGCACAGTTCCAGCCCTTCCATGCCCGGCAACATGAGATCGAGAATGATGAGGTCGTAGCCGCCGGCGCGCGCCTTGTGCAGACCGGCCACGCCGTCGCCCACGACGCTCACATCGCAATCCTCATCCTTGAGGTGCAACGCAATGAGGTCGGCGATGTCTTGGCTGTCTTCAATGACGAGGACGCGACGGGTCATAGACTGGAATCCTACGCTTTGGTCCACCCTGCCATATAGCGATCCGATCTCACAAAAGAGTCACGGCCGGCCGCGGGGCTGACAGCCGCCATTTTGGGCCGACTCGGCGGCCATCGCATCAAAGGGCGCTTTATCAGGACGGTGGGCCAGGGTATCACGGACCCTGGATTGGGGCGCGAGCCCGGGACAACCGCAAAAAGGACGTCAGCGGCATGAGCGATGCGGAATTGGACGTAAGCGAATGGATCGGCCGGCGCGACGAGCGCACCGATGAGGTCACCATCGCCCCGGTTTGGGGTTTCTACGATGCCTTGGACTACGACCATACCCCGCAAAAGGGCGAGGCGCTGCCGCCCGGCGCGCATTGGTGCTATTTCCATCCCCATGTGCCGATGCGCGAGATCGGTCCCGACGGCCATCCCAGGCGCGGCGGGTTCATGCCCGACCCGGCCGGGTTGCCGCGACGCATGTTTGCCGGATCGCACATGGATTTCGTCGGCGACATTCGCATCGGCGAGACCCTGACGCGCACCCAGGAAATCACCTCGGTCACACCCAAAGAGGGCAAGACCGGAAAGCTGTTGTTTGTGAGCGTGCAAGAAACCTATTCGGGCACGACCGGTTTGGAGATGGTGCAAAAGAACGACATCGTGTATCGCGAGGCGCCTGCGGACGGCGCCAACACGCCCCCGCCGCCCAAGCCCGCACCAACCAACGCGCAGTGGCAACGCACGATCGACCCCGACCCGGTGATGCTGTTCAAGTATTCAGCCGTGACCTTCAACGGGCATCGCATTCACTACGACCGTACCTATGCGATGAACGAAGAGGGCTACCCCGGCCTGGTCGTGCACGGCCCGTTGATCGGGACGTTGCTGATGGACCTGTGCCGGCGTGAACGTCCCGACGACAAGTTGGCGACGTTTTCGTTTCGCTCGGTGGCGCCGCTGTTCGATATCGGACCCTTCACCGTCAACGGCGCGCCCAAGGACGGCGACGCAGACACGTGGTCGCTATGGGCCGCCAACGATCAGGGGCATTTGTGCATGCAGGGTGAGGCCACGTTCGGGTAACGGTTCTGCGTGACAACGCCCCAAAAACCTGCACCCTACACGGCCACCGTTAGCCTGATCTGCGCCCCACAAGCGCCCAGACGCGGTGCGGCACGCTGACAGGGTCGTCCGCGAAGTGGGTTGCCAACAGGGCGGCGTGCGCGGCATCGAAGGCCTCGACTTGGGTAGGGGTGAGGCTGGCGGCGACACCGGCGCTGGCGCGAATGCGGCCGCGCAAATCGGCGTGGCGATAGGGCACCGCGACATCGAACGAAAAAGATTCGAGGTCGGTGAAGCCCGCGCCGGCAAGGTCGGCAAACCACGCGGGGTGGGTGCCGTCGCCGCCGGCCAAGGCCCACGCCGGATTGTGTTCGAGGATCAACGCTTCGGTCGCGGCCACGACATTGCCCGGCAGATGCAGCCAATCGAAATGGGCGATGGCGACCGCGCCGCCGGGAACGAGAAGGCGGGCGAGCTCGGCTGCCGGGGCCGGGCGATCGAACCAGTGCCAACATTGGCCCGCCGTGACCACATCAAAGGATTCCGCATCGAGCCCGGTTTCTTCGGCGCGGCCCACGCGGTAGTCGACCTCAACCCCCGCATCGGCGTCCAATTGGCGCGCTTGGTCCAGCATCGCCGCGGCAGGGTCGAGCCCGG
>CALJDF010000058.1 GCA_938023835.1 uncultured Alphaproteobacteria bacterium | reverse complement strand
CCGGCTTGTGCGTGTCCGATAACGCGGACAATGGCGCCGCGCTACGTCGCGTCCAACACGAGGGCGATTCGTGGCTCCGAGCGCAGGGTTGGCACGGCCGCGCCGTGGTCAAAGCGCATTGGGGCACCGTGGCGTTTTGGTCTTGTCGGCGCACCGGGCACGAAGCGGCTCGACGTCTATGGCGATACGGTGAACGCGGCGGCCATCCTCAACGCGGGTGAGCCCGGGTTTGCAATGACGCCACAGGTGTTCCGGCAGCTCAGCGCTGAAAGCCGCAAGGCGTTCAGGAAGCACAAACCGCCGGTGAGCAATATTCCGATCGCCGCGCAGCGGCGGCCTGCGCCGCAGTATGACCCCTTGGCGTAGCCTTTAGATCGCGTATTCGACGCCAAGGTCGTCGAGCCATCCGAGCATGGCGTCCCATTCCATCGTGTCGTTGCGCGAGGATGGGAAGCCGGCGAATTGTTGCGCGGTGTGTTCCTGCACCTCCTCGGTGGGAAGATGGATCTCGGCGCCGGTTTGCATCGCCAGCAGTTGCGACCGGCAGGCAATTTCGAGGTTGTCGCACATCGCGTAGGCGGTACCGACCGAAGGCCCGGCGATCAAGACGCCATGGTTGCGCAACATCATCGCGTTGTGAGGCCCGAGGTCGCGTTTAAGCCCCTCTTTTTCGGCTTCGTCCAATGCGACGCCTTCGTATTCGTGATAGCTCATCCGATTGTGAAACTGGAGGGCGTGCTGGCTCATCGGCAACAGGCCGACCTCGAGCGACGATACGGCGATGCCGGCATCGGTATGGTGATGCAGGACGCAATCGACATCCGCGCGACCTTCAAGAACCGCGCTGTGGATAATCGAGCCGGCCGGATTCACCGGTTTGTCGTCGGGGTCGATACGCTCGCCGTTCTTGTCGAGTTCGACCAACGACGAGGCCGTCACGCGATTGAACAGCAGTTTGTCCGGCTTAAGGAGGAAGTGACCGTCAGTGCCCGGCACGCGCACCGAAAGATGCGTATTAATGCCATCGGTCCAGCCTTTCTGCTCGAAGAGCTGGTAACAGGCGGCAAGATCGACCCGCGCCTTCCAGACTTCGGGCGAAGTGTCGTTGCGTCGCGCGCGCGCGTAAACTTCGTTTGCAGTGGTCACAGCGTCCTCCCGGTTTGGTTGCCGGGATCATACCGGGAGGACCGGGCCGCCGTCACGTTGCGACGTAAGCACTTGCCCTTAGGGCGGGCAGCCCTACGGCTTAGTTGTGTTGGACGGGTTCTTCGCCGGGCCCGATCGGACCGACGGTGTCGATCATGGTGAGGCTCGGTAGCTCGCCACGAGCTTCGCGCGCGGCTTCGTAATACTGGCTTTTCCGGCGCGCTGAATTGAGGAACGCCATCGTGCGCCGGCCGTTGCCGGTGCCCAGAAATTCGGTGATTTGGGCTCGCATCTTGGCTTTGTCAGCATCGTTCATGTTGGCCGCCAGACGGGGCAGGATAGCCATTGCAAGATGCGTTGAGCGCATGCGGTCGGCCTCGGTCAATTCCATCTCGATGGAGGTCATATTAAACGGGGCCATGGGATGACCCTGAAGGGTGGCCAAGCGAAACCAAGTATAGGCGCGGGCGATATCCCGATCGTCGCCTTCGGCGTTAACGTAGAGTGCGCCGAGGTTGATCATGGAGTTCGGATTGCCGCGTTCGGCCGCATCGCGATACCAGTTGCGCGCCTCTGAGAAGTTCTTTTCGACGCCCCAACCTTTTTCGTACAAGAACCCAAGCGAATGCTGAGCCCAAACATCGCCCTCTTCAGCCAAGGGGCGCCAATGGTCCGCGGCCTCGGCATAGGCGCCACGTTTGAACGCCGCTTGTCCGTCGGCAAAGTCGGCAGCCGCCGGCAAGGCAAAAGCCAACGCCATGACGATAACCACGGCGGTTCCGAATACGATTGTCTTAAGAATTCTGATGTCTACCAATTGATCCCCTCCCCAGGAGATTACCCTCGGGGACGGAGTCTGGACGCCTATGGTTAAGACCCGGTTAATTCGGCGAATGTCGGCCTAACTCGCTGAACCGAATACCTTTTTCAGGATATCCGTGGTGCGTTTGATGGGCTGATCGCGAATCGCGGCCTCTTCTCGGGCGAGATAAAGAAAGAGGCCCTCCAACGCGCGGTCGAGGACGTGGGTGCTCAAGTCTGCTTTGACGTCGGGCACGAAGGGAATGTCTTTGTAGCGCGAGATCGTTTCGTCGTAGGCGCGCAAGGCACCGACCTGTTGCAAGGTTTGATCGACCACCGGCCGCATGGTCTCGCGCAAGGGATCCGACATCGTGCGTCGAAAGTATTGCGTGGCCGCATCTTTGGGACCTTTATAGATCGCCTGGATATCTTCCATGGTCATCTGCGTGATCGCGTCCCAGAACAGTTGCTTGGCACGCGGCGCGGCGGCCTCGGCGGCACGGTTCAGTTTCAGCTCAAGATCATCCACCATCGAGGACAACCCGATCCGCGACAGACTGCGCTGCACGCGCTGCATGTTGTCCGGCAACCGAATATGAATCTCGGGATCGGCGTTGAATCCATCAATGGCCCCCACCTGCGCCACCACCCGTACGCTGCCCACCTTGAGCGCCCCACGTAGCCCGGCAGCAATCTCGCCGAGCGAGAGAGTGGCGGCACCATCTTCGGTCTTGCTTCCCGGCAGGGCGGGAACCGACCGCGTGATCGACTCGAGCGCACCCCGACCCCGCTTTAGGAGGTCGCTGCCTTGCGCATGGGCTTGCAACGGCGCTGCGATGAGAATGAGTGTCAGAGCCAAGTGGTAGGTCGATTTCAAGGGCGTGCCTCTTTTTGATCATGGCGGGCGCGATGGCTCCGCCGGTCCGTAGTCCGCTATACTAAAACAGTATCGAATAATGTCCGAGGTTCCTTGCCGTGAGCGACACCGTCGAACCCATCATTGCCCGCTACAAGCCGTTTTACGAAGAGCTTGAAGGCGGCAAAACCTATCTGTGGTGTGCCTGCGGACGGAGCAAGACCCAGCCGCATTGCGACGGTTCGCACCGGGACACCGGCATCATGCCAGTCAAGTACCGCGCCAAAGACGGCGGCGAAGAGGTTCTGTTTTGCGGCTGCAAACACACCGCGGATCAGCCGTTTTGCGACGGCGCCCACAACAACCTCAAAGATACGTACGACACCGACGACCCCAGTGCGCCGGAATACGCGAACATTCCGGTCGTGCCGGTCGATGCGGATGCCAAGGCACGGCTGGATGGCGGTTGTTTCGTATGTTCGGTGCCGAACATGGCCACCACACGTGAAGGCACGTTGGTGTGGGGGCCCATCATCACGTCGCAAGATGGCGCGAACCACCAATCGCAGTTCTATTTCCATGCCGAACAGGGCGCCGCGCCGGTGACCGGATTTGACGATCGCCACGTTGTTCTTCTAGTGACCGAGGGTGAGGGCGACGTCGATATCGGCAGCCACCGCTTTGACGTCGCGCCCAATACGGGCGTTTACGTCCGCCCCGGCGAATTTTTTCAGCTTCATGCCAAATCGATGCTCAAGGTGTTTGTTTCGGTCGGACCGTTGGCAGACGCGCCGCAATGGAAAGACGAAATGTCGGACACCTTCGACACGGCACACCCCAACCGCACGATCGGGATCGACGAGAACAAGCGTCAATCGATGGCGAACCGTTTCTTCCAAATGCTGGTCGACAAGTCCATGGGTTCGGATCTCGTCACACAGTTCATTGGCGAAATTCCTTTGTCCAAAGCCGTGCCGCATCGGCACCTCTACGAGGAGTCCCTCGTGGTCATCAAGGGCAAGGGGTTCATGTGGACCGAGAACGGCAAGGCTGCGGTGAATACCGGCGACGTCATCTTCTTGCCGCGCAAGCAAATTCATAGTTTGGAATGCACCGACCCTGGCGGCATGTTCGTGGCCGGCGTGATCTATCCCGGCGA
>CALJDF010000057.1 GCA_938023835.1 uncultured Alphaproteobacteria bacterium | reverse complement strand
GTTTGCACGACCGTTCCATCGGCGCGCACCACCTCCAACGCCAGCACATTGTCCATCCCTTGCGGCACGTTTTGCGACAGCGCCCCGCCGACCGTCGAATACAGCCCCGAAAATGGTGCGGAAAAGGCGATCGACAACCCTTTTTCTTTCACCGCGTCCGCCAATTTGATCCAAGTACACCCCGCGCCCACCGTCGCGGTGTTGTCGACCGTGTTAATCTCAGAGATTTCATCCAGCCCACGCAGATCGATCAACACCGTATCGGGCCGCACCGGCACATAGCCCTTGGTGTAGGACATGCCGCCGCCGCGTGTCGAAATCACCATTCCCAACGCGCACGCTTTGCGCACGATGGCGACGACGTCGTCTTTGCTGCGCGGTTGCACCACCACCGTGGCCACTTCGGCATCGTCCCAAAAGAAGATGTCGTTGGAGTAATAGCGCCGCTCGGCCTCGTCGGTAATGACGCGGTCGGCGCCGAGGAGGTCGACAAACGCGGTGGCGGGGCTGCGATCGGTGGCGGGCGCAGTCATGGCGGTCTCCGAATAGGGGTGGCTACAACGGCGTGGCGTCCGTGACGGTATAGCGGGTCAGGTTGCGATCGCCGACCCCCAGGGTCGACCAAACCGCGCGCCACGCGGCCATGTGCGGCGTTTCGAAATGCGCCTTCAATGCGGCATCGCTTTCCCAGACCTCGATCACATGCACGACGCCGGGGTCGAGTACGTCCTGCGCATAGCTATAGGCGGTGCAGCCGTCTTCGGCCCGCGAGGCCGTGACCATCGCTTCCATGTGCGGCCGCGCCGCCTCGATCTTATCGGGCGGCACGCGCACCGTGCCCGCAATGACGATCACGGTTCTTTGGGAGGGGCCGGTTCGTCGGGGTCGGCGGCAAGGCCTTCAACCCGTTCGCGCAAGGTGAAGAAGACGCGATCGATAAACGCTTGGCTTTCGGCGTCCAGCTTGGCGCGTTGCGCCGGGGTGAACTTGAAGCCCTCGATCTCTTTCGCGGTAAAGACCTTCTTCTTGGCGGCCAACCCCTCATAGGCGGCAAGCCGTTCCTTCACCACCCACAACTCTTGGGCCAACGCCATGCTGATCGCGACCAGCTCGTCGACGCCCTCGGCGGAGAAGAACCGCGTGTCCTTGCCTCGGACGCTATAGCGCAGCGGTTTCTTGTCCGCGCCGGCCGTGCTCATTTCCAGGCCCCGAAGCAGTACCAGTGGATGCCCGCGGCGAAGCGGCCGGTCTGGTCGTCGGCCTTCCCGGTTTGCTTCTTCACCGAGTCCTTCACCGCCTTTTCGCCGTATTGGCCCAGGCTTGGGATGACGTACTGCACGAACTTGCTCTTGGCGAAACCGGCATCGGCACACACGGCTCGTGGGTCCATGTCGCGGAACGGCTTATAGAACGGCTCTTTGTTGTAGTAGCTGTCCCAGTCCAAATAAAAGCTGTCATACGCGCCCAGCATTTTGTTGGGCGGCAGTTCCATATGCAGCATCAGCCCGCCCGGCTTCAGTAGGCGGCGTGCTTCTTTGAAGACCTTCTTGATGCCCTTCTTGGGCACTTCGTGCAGGAACATCGAGGAAAAGATCAAGTCGAAGCTCTCGTCTTCGAAGTCCGTCGCCTCGGCGTTCTGCTGATGGAAGTGCACCGGCACCCCGGCGGCTTGCGCCCGGGCATGGCCATAGCGCACGACCGGCGCACCGACATCGATCGCATGCACCTCGGCCTTCGGATAGGCCTTCGCCCACGGCACCGTGTTGTGCCCGATGGTGCAGCCCATATCCAAAATGCGCTTGGGCGCAAACTTGGGATATTTGTTTTTGATGAACATCGAGATCGAACTGCCGATGTCGTCGAGGTTCTCGCCAAAGAACCCCATGCTGAACACCGAAATGCCGTTGTCGTAAACGGCGCCTTGCGTCACGTCGTCGGGCCCGTATTCGGTGTCGTAGTTGCCCGGCATCCGATGCACATCGATCGCCGACACGCTCCGCGGCACTTTGAAGTTCGGATCGGTTTCGACCGTTCCGTTCGCCTTCTTCGACCGGCTCAGCGCCTTGGCCTTTTTGTTCAAGGTGTCTTGGCTGCGTTCGACCGTCGGTAGGATCGAGCGGAACACCATTTCCTGGGCATTGCAGCGCATCGACGAATAGAACTTGAACGTCGGGTCCTTCTTCAGCGCGCGATGCACTTCCACACCGTCTTTCGGCGTGCGCTTGTTCTTGCGCTCGAACTTCGGCTCGACTTCGCTCTCGTAGACCGTCCGCATACCGTTCGCCAGGTCGTGAAGCACATACATACGCATGCTCGACATAAAGGTTTGGCGCGCGGCTTCTTCCGGCGTCGGCGAAACCTTCAGGTCGTGGTTGACATATTTCGTCATGGCCAGGGGCTCCCTTGCGATCTGGCGTGATGGATTGGCGGCAGTATGAAGTCTCGACCGCGGCTTGAAAAGGCGAGCGGGTCGCCGATGTGAGCGCCGTTTTCGCTTTGGTGTTACTCGGCCGTGGCGAGGCCGAGGCGTTGGTTGACCCGCGGCATCACCTCGCGCGCGAGCAGTTCCATCGATCGGAACCAGCCCGCCCGAGCCTCGAAATCGGCATAATCGAAGCCGATCTGGAGCAAAACGCCGAAACCGCCGGTTTGCTCGTACTGGTCGACGATTTGATCCACGACCTTGTCCGGCGTCCCGACAAACCAGGTGCCGTGGTCCACTAGATAGGCCGCATCGACCTTGGTATCGGCGGGTGCCCCGCCGCGGCGAAACATGTCGGCGATCCCCAGCCGCTCGGCAATCACGCTGAAGTAACGATTCCAAAACGTCCCGGCGAAGCCCTCGACGACCGCACGCCGCGCCTCTTCCTCGGTCTCGGCGACGTAAATCTCGCGAATCTGGCGCCAATTGTCGCGCGTCGGCGTGCGACCGCTGCGCGCGGCCCCTTCTTCGATCGATGGCCAATGCACCGACACGTGCTGCGGGGCAACGTTGAAGCTCATCGGGATGTAGCCTTTTTCACCGGCAATCATCAGCGAACCCGATTTCGGCATGAACCCGGCAAACGCAATGCGCGGCTCGGCCGGCGCATAGGGCTTCAGGTGCCAGAAATAGTTGTCGTTGTACTTGGGCCGCCGCGTCGACCAATACGTCCCGTCGAAATCGCCGGGCCCGTCTGCCGACCACGCCTGCAAGATGATCTCAAGCGCCTCGCGCGAGCGCGCTTGGTTTTCGCCTTTGGCGAAATCCAGCCCGTAAAGCTGACCATCCGTCACCGTGCCGCCCGCGCCAAAGCCGAACATCAAACGCCCTCGGCTCATGTGATCGAGCTGGATCAGTTCGGCCGCCAGGCGCAGCGGGTGCGACTGGTACAGGACCTCGACACCGGTCCCCAAACGGATGTTCTGCGTACCGCGAATCGCCCCGGCAATGATCTGCTGTGGTGACGGCAGGGGTTCCCATGGCGTCGTGATGTGCTGCCCAACCCAGGCCTCGGCGTACCCCAGCACGTCGGCGCGTTCGATCACCTCGATGTTCCAATCGATGGCCTCGGCAAGCGGCCGGTTGGGGTCGCTCGCCGGCATAAGAAAGATGCCCAGTTCCATAGGCACCTTCTAACCCAAGAGCGACGGAATGGGGAGGGCTACCGACGTCGCTTAGCGCGGGAGGTGACCCGGCGGTATGTGTCCTCGGCGTGACGGCGGTGGGCCGTCATGCCTCAGCGGTGTGTCGGACGACGCGAGCGCGCGCAGGCGCTTGATGCGGTTCTCGGTTGCGGGGTGGGTCGAGAACAAGCTGTCGCGTTTATGCGCGTGCAGCGGGTTGATAATGAACAAATGCGCCGTGGCCGGGTTGTTCTCGGCAGCATGATTATCGATGCGCGCCGCCCCGCTGGCGATCTTGTCCAGCGCGCCCGCCAGACCCATCGGGTTGCCCGCAATGCCGGCACCGATCCGATCCGCTTCGTATTCGCGACTCCGGCTGATTGCCATTTGCACCAGCATTGCGGCGAGCGGCGCCAGGATCATGATGGCGATCGTGCCGATCAGCCCCATGCCGCTGTTGCGGCCGCGCCCGAAAAACAGGGCGAAGTTCGCCAACATGCTGATCGCCCCAGCGATCGTCGCCGTGACCGTCATGATGAGCGTATCGCGGTTCTTGATGTGGGCGAGCTCGTGGGCGATCACCCCGGCCAATTCGGTATCGTCCAATCGTTGCATCAGGCCGGTCGTCACCGCCACTGCGCCATGGGCCGGGTCCCGCCCCGTGGCAAACGCGTTGGGCTGGGCATTGTCCATCACATAGACGCGCGGCATCGGCAAGGCAGCGCGTTCGGCAAGCCGCGCCACCATCGTGTGAAGCTGCGGGTGGCTCTGCGCGGAAACCTCGCGCGCGCCGTATTGGCGCAACACGATGCTGCCCGAGTTCCAGTAGGCAAAGACATTCATGCCGAGCGCGACCACAAAGGCGATCAACATCCCGCCCTGGCCGCCGAGCAGAAACCCCACGGCCATAAACAGTCCGGTCATCCCGGCCAGCAAAACAGCGGTCTTGGCGTATCCCGACATGAACTCTTTCGTCCTTCGTTGGCTCGCCCCAATGGGCATCATGAAAATGGTGGCCCGGTGCGCTGTTTCAAGCCTGTCTTGCCTAAAGCGGCAGGTTTGGGCTTACTGGCGCCATGGCATCCCACGAACGTCCCCGCCTCAATATTTGGCTCAATGTCTTTATCGTCGCCGGCGTTTTGGTCGTGGCGGTCATTCAGTCGAACGGCGTCCTGCCCGAGGACAACATCGTCCTCGTCGGCATTGCGTATTTTGCCGGTGGTGCGGCCGGCGCATTGCTCTACGCCGCGCTGTGCGACTTGCGCGACCGCTTCGTCAATCCCAAGAGCTAGCTAGTCGGCGACAAAGTCGCGGATCACCGCCGCGACCTCTTCGGTGCGGGTGTCCATCATGCCGTGGCCGAAACCCGGCATGTCGTGCACGCGCCCTTTCTGGATCACCTCGGCGGCCCGTTTGGATTGCTCGTAAAGATCGTCCTCGGGGTTCAGCACCAGTACCGGTACCGTGACCTGTTTCAACCGCGTCGCCATCGCGTAATTGAACGCCGCCCGATGGCCCCACGAATAGGCCGGGCCCCAGCGCAAGGTTTCGTTGTAGGCGGTGGCGTAGTTCTCGATCGGCTGATCCGGTCCCAGCCACGGCCAAAAGAACTGCCAGCGCTCGACGTTGTGCATCCCGTCATCGCCAAACGTCACCGGCGTGTAGCGTTCGCGGAAATCGGCGAGTTCTTCTTCGGTGAAGATCGGTGCCGAATACATCACGATGTGGCGCACCAGTTTGGGCATCTTGTGCCACAGCTCGGTGGCCACCTCGCTGCCGGTGTGAAATCCGAAGACGTCCACCTCCTCAAAGCCCTGCTTCACGATGAAGTCCGCCATCACGTCGGCAAAGTCGCTGATTTCAACCGGGGCAGGGGGCGGTTCGCTTTCGCCGAAACCCGGCGTATCCGGGGCCATCACGATCCGGTCGGTGCCCAGCACTTTCATCACGTTGATAAACGCATTGCCGGAACGCGGGCTCGCGTGAAAACAAATCAACGGTCGCTGCGTCCGCTCGGCCTCGGGCGGAAAAATACTGCGATAGTGCAGCTGCCCCCAGCGGCTATCGAAAAAATCCCGCCGGACAAAATCCGGCCTGGTCGCGGGCGACGCGATGGTCTTCTTGCCCGCCCCGTCGGGGTTGACTGTGTCGTCCTTGGCCGGTTCGTCGTCAAGAAAGCCACGCACGATCTCCGCGACGTCGTCGGGATGAGTTTCGAACATGCCGTGTCCAAAGGTGTCTTTGGGCAAATCCACAATGCGCCCGTTTTGCATTAACCCGTCGGCGCGTTTGGTTTGGGTTGCCAAGTCGTCTTCGGGGTTGAGCACCAGGATCGGTTGCTTCACGTCCTTGAGGCGTGCCCCGAAGGGGTAATTGAAGGCCGCCCTATGGCCCCACTCATAGCGTTCGCCGCTATGCAGCGCTTCGGCCAACGTCAGTTGATTGAGGTTGGCATCGACGCCCGGGCCCCGCCAGTGCCAATGCATGTCCCAACGGATCTTCAGGTGACTGCCGTCGGGCGCCAGCGGCACGCCTTTGTATTCGGCGCGAAAGGTGTCGAGTTCTTCCTCGGTGAACACCGGCGCCGAAACCAGGACGAGTCGGCGGACCTGATCGGGCCGTTGATTGGCAAGCTCGACCGCGATTTCCGATCCGGTGTGGGTGCCCAGCACATCGACCACACCGATCCCCAGCGAATCAAGCACCTCGCCCATACATGCGGCGAAGTCCTCGATCTCCTTGGGCTCGGGCGGTGGCGAACTTTCGCCGAACCCGATCGTGTCGGCCGCGATGGCCACCCGGTCCGCGCCCATGCGCTGCAAGAATGGTGCGTACATCCGGCTCGACCCCGGGCTCAGATGAAAGCAGATCAACGGCACCTGTTCCGGCGTCTTGGGACGCGCGATGCGGTAGTGCACTTGCCCGTACCGCCCGTCACTGAACGCGCGCCGCACGCCCTTTGGGGTGCGCCAATGATCCATCGGGTCGGTCATGACGGCGCTCCTGCGTCGCGATCGAGAAAGTCCCGCAGAATGTCGGCAAACTCATCGGTCATCGTGTCGATAAACCCGTGTCCGCGATCCTTGATCTCCACCATCCGGCCGTCTTGCATCAACGGCAGCCCGCGCGGTGTTTGTTCGACCAAATCGTCGTTCGGATTGATCACCAGAATCGGCTGCGTGACCTTCGGCAACGTCTCGCGCAAATCGTAATTGAATGCCGCCCGGTGTCCCCAATGCGCCACCGGACCGCCGCGCAAGCCCTCGGCAAAGTTTCGCGCCAACACGGTGCGCGGCACCTTGGGGCCATAGAACGGCAACATGTGCTGCCACTTCGCGACGATGTGAGCGCCATCGTCGGTGATCGGCCGGCTCGAATAATTGGCGCGCAACTCGGCCAACTCCTCGTCGGTGAACACCGGGCACGAAATCTGAACGATACGCCGCACCAAGTCGGGTCGCTGGACCGCCAGTTCGATGCTGGTTTCCGAACCCGTGTGGTAGCCCATCACGTCGATCTGTTTCAGCCCCAGCGCGTCGATCACC
>CALJDF010000056.1 GCA_938023835.1 uncultured Alphaproteobacteria bacterium | reverse complement strand
GATCGAGTTCATCGCGGATGGCCTCCGCGCGCGCATCGAGGCCAGCGGTGACCCGCTTCCAACCCATCTTGATGGCGACCGCCAGGAAGATGAAGAACGCCGCGTATTCCCAGAAGTAGATCGATTCGAAGATTGCCATCTAGCGGTTCTCCCCGAAAGCGCCACTGACCGCTTTTTCGGCGGTCCCAGAGTCGATCTCGATCCCGATCAACTTGCTGGTAATGGCCTGGGCGGTTTCCTGGGCGACGGAACGTATGCCGGAGACCGCTTCGGCGCGGACGTCTTGGATCCGGGCGTCGGCGGTCTTGAGGTCCTCGGCAAGCTTGGCCTCAAGTTCGGCACTGCGCCGTTCCGAGTCTTTGGTCGCTTCGGCCTTGGCGGCGGCGGCCATTTCCTGCGCGCGGGCGCGGGCGGTGGCCAGTGCTTCCTCGTAGGCCTTTAACGCCTCCTCGGACTCGCGCTTGAGCTTTTCAGCCTCTTCTAGATCGTTGGCGATGCGATCCTGGCGGGATTCCAGGACATCGGCGATCCGCGGCAGAATCGCGTAGCGCAGTACGAGGTAGAGCACCCCGAAGGTGATCGCCAGCCAAAACAGCTGGGATACGAAAGTATCGGCTTGCTCAAATTGCGGCATAGGAGACGCCTCTACTTCGGCTTAGCTGAAGAGAATGATCAGCGCGATGAGTAGCGAGAACAGGCCGGTGGCTTCTGTCAACGCGAAGCCGAGCAGCGCGTTACCGAACATTTTCGGTGCGGCTGACGGGTTACGGATACCGGCGGACACATAGTTGCCAAAGATGATCCCGATGCCGACACCTGCGCCGGCCAGGCCAATGGCCGCAAGACCGGCACCGATCATTTTTGCTGCTTCGACTTCCATTTTTTTCTTCCCTTTGCTTGGACTATGACCGTGAGGTCGTAAGAAAACCGATTAGTGGTCGTGTAGATGAAGTGCGTCGTGAAGGTAGAGACAGGTCAGAACCGCAAACACATAGGCCTGCAGGAACGCGACGATCGTTTCGAGGCCGTACATCGCCGCGGTCACCGCGAGAGGCGCCAGCGCCGGCAGTACAAAGAAACCACTGAGGCTGACAGCAAAGCCGCTGAGCACAACCAACAGCGTGTGGCCCGCCATCATATTGGCGAACAACCGCACCGAAAGCGTGATCGGGCGGATGATGTAGGAAATCAGCTCGATCGGTACCAAAAGCGGCACGAGAAAGATCGGCAGGCCAGCAGGTACGAACAGCGTTAGGAAGCGAAAGCGGTGTTTGACGATGCCGATGACGGTGACGCCGATGAAGACAACCGCCGCCATCGCGAAGGTCACGATGATGTGGCTGGTGAACGTGAACGTCTTGGGGATGAGCCCCTGCATGTTCGCGAACAGAATGAACATGAAGAGCGTGAAGATGAACGGGAAGTAAGGCTTGCCGCCATCGCCGGCATTGTCACGCACCATGTTGGCGACGAATTCGTAAGACAATTCGGCGATCGATTGCAGCCGACCCGGCACCATACTGCCGCGGCGCATCCCGACCGCCAGTAGAAGAATGATCGCCAGCGTGACGATCACCATCCACAGCGAGGAATTGGTGAAAGAAAGGTTGGTGCTGCCCGCTGAGATGTCGATCAGCGAGTGAATCTCGAACTGGTGAAGCGGGCTTTCTCCGGCTTCTGCGGCGTGAGCCTTCGAGATAAAGAGTCCCACAAATCGGCCTTTCTAATCTTTCGTGCCGTTGGGCGGCGAAATGCCGCCAGTTCTGTCGTCTTCGGCTGCCCGTTCTGCCATTTGCGTCACGCGATAGGCCGACCGAATGCCTGCTGCAAACCCGAGTATGACCCAAATGATGAGCATCCACGGACTCGTTCCCAGCCATTGATCGAGAAACCAGCCGATTGCGCCACCGCCGATGAATGCCGCGATCATCTCGAGCGCGACACGCATTCCAAGGGCAAACGCTTTTGGATTCGCGTTCTTAGACTGAGCCTCGTTCGACCGCCCGTGACGGGAAGTCTCGCGAGCCTTCTTGAGTTTCGCGTCCAGTCCCTTCAGTGGGTCAGGCCCGTCGTGGTCGCTCATGGAGCTCCTCTCGCGGTGCCAAAAACCCCGAAAAACATCGGATTTCTGCCCAAGACGCGCGCACCCTAATCTTTGGGTATGATATAGTCAACCCTCGACGGACGGCACCTAAGTATCTGAAGTAAAAAGAAAAATCAGGTTTGGCGCGGGCCGAAAAAAACCCTCTAGCCGACTTCGCGCAAGCCCTCGGCGCGGGCCAAATCGACCGACACCAATTGGGACACGCCGCGCTCTTCCATCGTGACCCCGTAGAGCCGATCCATGCGGGCCATGGTGATGCTGTTATGGGTGATTACCAGGAAGCGGGTGTCCAAATTGTGGGCGATATCGTCGACTAAGTCGCAGAAACGCTCGACATTGCTCTCATCCAGCGGGGCGTCGACCTCGTCCAGCACACAAACCGGCGCTGGGTTGGTGCGGAACACGGCAAAGAGCAGGCTGAGCGCGGTCAGGGCCTGCTCGCCGCCCGACAGGAGAGACATCTTTTGGAGCCGCTTGCCGGGCGGGCTGGCCATGATCTCCAGGCCAGCCTGGAGCGGATCGTCCGATTCGGTCAGCGCGAGGTGGGCGCGACCGCCGCCGAACAATTTGACGAAGAGCTCCTTGAAGTGGGTGTTGACCTGCTCGAAGGAACTCAGAAGGCGTTCGCGGCCCTCGCGATTGAGGCTTGAGATGCCTTGGCGCAAGCGCGCGATGGCTTGAACGAGATCTTCGCGCTCGGTTTGCAGCGTGGTGATTTGCTCGCCGATTTCTTCGGATTCGATTTCCGCGCGCAAGTTGACCGGTCCCATGCCGTCGCGCTCGCGCTTGATGCGATCGATCTTGGCTTCGACCGAATCGGCGTCGGGGAGAGGCTGGTCCTCTTTATGTTCGGCTTTGGCGAGTGCTTCTTGCGGCTCGCACTCGAGCCGTTCGCGAATCGCGACCGCGATGTCTTTGAGATGTTGGGTGTTTTGTTCGACCACCGATTCGAAACGGACGCGGTTCTCGCGGCCCTCGGCCAAGGCGTCGCGCGCGGTCTTAGCCTCGGCATCGCGATCGGCGAGCACCTTTTCGGCGCGTGCCAACGCATCGGCGGCCTCGCGTCGTTCCGCCTCGGCATGTTCAATACGGCTGATCAGGTCGCGGCGCTTTTGTTCGAGCTGGGCCGGGACGTTTTCGAGCCGCGTGAGTTCGCCGTTGACCTCGTAACGCCGCTCCTTGAGGGCGGCCATTTGGCTGGTCGCACCCGCAACACGGTTCTCCCCGGTTTTGACCTCTTCGCCGATCGCTGCGAGGCGCTCGGCGCGGCTGGCGGCGACATGGCGCAGTCGATTGACTTCGGTGTCCGCCGCGGCGTGGGCATGACGCGTTTTGCTGACTTGGGCGCGGGCGACGTCGAGGCGCTGATGGTTGGTTTCGGTGGGCGGCAGTTGGTCGCGTTCGGCGGTGGCGGAGGCCACGCGCGATGTTGTCTCTTCGATATCGGCACGCACCTGGGCGGCCCCCTCGCGCAGCGACACGATCCGCGAGACGACCTCTGCGGTCTGGCGGGCGCGTTCGGCTTCGGCCTCGTGGGCCTCATTGAGGGTGGCCTCGGCTTGGGTGGCGGCGGTCCGACACTGGGCGGCCTGCTCGGCTGAGCGGGCGGCGGCCGCTTTGGTTTCGGCATGGCGCGCTTTGTGGCCGTCGTTGATACGTCGCGCTTCCTTCAGCGTGTCGCGCAACTCAGCCAAGCGGGTGCGCTGGTTGAGGCGAGTGGTCGCCGGCGTGGTCGCGTCTGCGGCGGCGGTGAAGCCATCCCAGCGCCACAGCGCGCCTTCGCGGGTGACGAGCCGTTGACCGGGTGCGAGCTGACCGGCGAGTTGGGCACCGCGTTCGCGGGTGACCAGGCCGATCTGCGACAGCCGGCGGGCCAGGACGGGCGGGGCTTTGACGTAGTTGCCGAGCGGCTCGGCCCCGAACGGCAGCGCCGGGGCATTGATCATCGGCGCCAGTTGACGCCAGTGGACCGGCGCGCCGGTATCATCGGCGACGTTGAGATCATCGCCCAGGGCAGCACCGAGGGCAGCTTCAAAGCCCGGTTCGACACTGACCGCGTCAACGAGCGGCGGCCACAGATCGTCTTCGCTGATCTTGAGGAGGTTGGCCAAGGCATTGACCTCGGCATCGAGGCGGGCGACCTCGCCGTCGGTAGTGCGCAAGGTTTCGCGCGCCTGCTGTTCGGTGGTGTCGGCCTCTTTGTGCGCGGTCTCGGCGGCCAGAAGTTCGCGGCGCGCGCGCGCCGCGGCGTCGCGCAGTTCGGCGAGCAGTGCTTCCGCTTCGTCCGACGATTCGGCGTCGGGATTATCGGCTGTGATTTGGGCGAGCTCGGCATCCATTTCCCGAAGTCGCGAATTGAGGCGTTCCAAGCGGCCGTTGCCGTCGGCAACCAATTGGCCGAGGTGCGTGCGCCGCGATTCAATGGCGACGGTTTCTTCGGTCAACGCCTGCAGCGCTTTTTCGGCCTCGCCGAGTTCGCGGGCCAAGGTTTCACGGGTCGCGCCGGCGGCCTGCATTTCGTCTTGCTCGCCCGATTGGGCTTGCTCGATTTGGGTGCGTTCCTCGGCGAGACGTTCGAGTTGCGCGCTGGCGTCGGCGAGGAGGGCTTGCTCGCGGGTGTGGTCGTGTTCGATTTGCCGTTGGCGCGCGCGCAAGCCTTCTTGCTGCGCGAGGGTGCGCTTTTCTTCGTCTTCGATGCGGTCGCGTTCCACGGCGAGGCGGTGAAGCGAGGCGGCCGCAGCCGCTTCGGCATCGCGCAACGGTGGGATCTTCTCGGCGGCTTCGGTCTGGGCGCTGGAGGTGCGGGCGGCCGTGGCGGTCAGATCGCCGACGCCGCGCTCGGCCTCGGCAAGTTGTTGCTGGGCGGTTTCCAGGCTGGCCGCCGCTTCGACCCAGCGCAGATGGAACAGCATCGCCTCGGCGCGGCGCAAATGACCGGAGATGTTGCGATACCGGTTGGCCTGACGGGCTTGGCGCTTGAGCGCTTTGAGCTGCACTTCGAGTGTTTGGATGACGTCGTCGACACGTTCGAGGTTGGTTTCGGCAGCCCGGAGGCGAAGCTCCGCTTCGTGCCGGCGCGAGTGAAGGCCGCGGATACCGGCGGCTTCTTCGAGGAGGCCACGACGTTCTTGCGGCTTGGCGTTGATGATCGCGCCGACTTTGCCCTGGCTGACCAACGCCGTCGATTGGGCGCCGGCGTTGGCGTCGGCGAACAACAACTGCACGTCGCGGGCGCGCACGTCATGACCGTTGACCAGGTAGCGCGACCCTTGTTCGCGTTCGATGCGGCGCGAGACCTCAAGCTTTTCGTCCTCATTGAACTGCGCCGGCGCGCTGCGGTCGGCATTGTCGAGTTCGAGTTGGACCTCGGCCAGGTTGCGGGCCGGCCGGTTGCTGGTGCCGCTGAAGATCACGTCGTCCATCTCGCCGCCGCGCATCCGCTTGGCGGAGGTTTCGCCCATTACCCAACGAATAGCCTCGACGAGATTGGACTTGCCGCAGCCGTTGGGGCCGACGACGCCGGTGGTGCCGGCATCGATGATCAACTCGGTGGGATCGACGAAGGACTTGAAGCCGGCGAGACGAAGACGTGAAAAATGCATGCGTGTGCGTACCGAGTGCTAATTGATGAGGGGATCGACGACGCGTGAAAATTCTTGGAACGACATGCCGCCGGACACAACGCGACCGTTGATTACGAAAGACGGGGTCCGCTCAATGTCGAATTCGGTCTCACCTTGTTGGCGCGAGCGCAAAACGCTGGTGATGATGTCCTCCTGGGCGAGGCACGATTCAAAGCTTTCTTGGTTCATGCCGCCGAGGCGCGCGAGTTTGCCGACTTGGGCGATCGGATCAGCGTCTCTGGCCCAGCGTCCCTGCTGTTGAAACAGCATTTGCACGAAGCCGTAGTACCGCTTGGGTCCGGCCTCGGCCATGCAATGGGTGACCACGGCGGCCTGCAGGGCCACACCGTCGAGCGGATAGTCGCGGAAGATGATCCGAATCTTTCCGGTGTCGACGTAGGTTTTCATGATGTCGGGCAGGACATCGGTGTGGAAATTGGCGCAATGCGGACATGTCAGCGACATGTACTCGATCACCGTCACCGGGGCGTCCTCGGCACCCATGACAACCTCGAGCGGTTTGGTCGCTTGGGCGTGCGCGCCGACAACAAAGAAAGGCGCCGTGAGCGCCAGGAAAACAACGATAAGGGCCCGATGGGCCACCTTAATTTGGGTCAAAACCCCCTCCACCTACAAGATGTTGAGTATATGGAGCGGCTCAGGGCCGCTCAAGCCGAGTCCATCCTGCCAGTGTGGCAAAACTGTGGATAACACAAAGGCGTCATTAGTCAGCCCGGGGTGTCCGGTCAACGGGTGACGGTCAGTGTGCGGCCCAAGGTCCGTAAAGCGTTGGCGAGATCGGGATGTTGGGTGCCCCTGACCTGATCGGCGATCCGGGCTTCTTCTTCCGGCGTGACGGCCCGCAACTCGCGGCGCTCTGTCGCGGTCGGCGTCGGGAGCGGGCCCTGGATGATGGTGATCCGCGCCACCGCCTGGTAGCCGAAGAAGGTGTTGATGCGGTCGAGCACGATGGGGTGGAGGTGCTGCAATTCGGTGGCGAAGCCCGCGCCGGCGCGCACCACCAGCGTGGCGCCCTCGTTGCGATCACGCCCGAACTGCAAGCGTTCGGGACAGCTGTAGCGCGCCATCAGGTCGCCCACGATGGCGGGCCACTGGGTCAGAATCTCGCGCCGCGTGAAGCCGCGTTTGCGGAAGGCCGCTTTGGTGACCTTCTCTAGGGCGGCCCCGGCGGGGCGCGGTCGCCAACTGCGTTTTTCGAAAGAGGGCTCGGCCATGACCCATCATGCGCCAGTCGCGCGGCGGCGTCACGGGGGGTGCGCCCCATGTTAACGTCGCCGGTATGAATGCCCCGCCGACTACACCGGCATTACCCGAGGTTCTCTTAACCCGCTTGCTCTCTTGGTACGACGAAGCACGGCGCGCGTTAACGTGGCGGGCCGAGCCGGGCGAAACCCCTGACCCCTACCGGGTCT
>CALJDF010000055.1 GCA_938023835.1 uncultured Alphaproteobacteria bacterium | reverse complement strand
CGTTGATTCGAGTCATAAGCACGACCGGCAAATCGCTCTACTATAATAAAATGGCCGAGTTGAATTCGGGCGCTTCAGCGAGCCCTGCAGCACTGCCGACGTTCCGCACGCGGAACCTCACGAAGGTTTATCAGACCGGCGAGGTGGCGGTGCATGCCTTGCGCGGGGTCGACCTCGATATCGGCGAGTCCGAAATCGTCGCGCTTCTTGGCCCCTCGGGGAGCGGGAAGTCGACCTTGCTCAACATCATCGGCGGGTTGGACACTGCCACTGAGGGCGACGCGTTTTTCCGCGACGTGAACCTCTCCACCATGGGTCCGGCTGGGCGGACCCGCTACCGGCGCGAGAACGTTGGTTTCGTCTTCCAGTTCTACAATCTCATTCCCAGTCTGACCGCGCGCGAGAACGTCGAACTCGTCACCGAACTCGCCAAGGAACCGATGCGTGCCGCCGATGCGCTCGCCCTGGTCGACCTGTCTGATCGGCTCGATCATTTCCCGGCGCAACTCTCGGGTGGCGAGCAACAGCGCGTCGCCATCGCCCGCGCTGTTGCCAAACGGCCGGATGTCTTGCTGTGCGACGAGCCCACCGGTGCGCTCGATTCGGAAACCGGCGTCCTCGTCTTGGAAGTCATCGAACGGGTGAATCGCGAGTTGGGCACGACTTGCGCGCTCATCACCCACAACGGCTCGATCGCCGAAATGGGCGATCGCATCGTGCGGTTCTTCGACGGGCAGATCGCGTCCGACATTCGCAACGCGGCGCGTCGCCCGCCGCGCGAGATCGAGTGGTAGGGGCGATGCTCGATCGCAAAATGCTTCGCGACCTACGTCGGCTCTGGAGCCAGGTGCTGGCCATCGCCTTGGTGATGGCGTCCGGTATCGCGGTGTTCGTCATGGCGCTCACCACGATGCGCAATCTCGAAGAGACCCGCGATGCGTATTACGAACGCTATCGTTTCCCGCACGTCTTCGCTCACGTTAAACGCGCGCCGGAATCGCTCGCGGCGCGCCTATCTGCGATCCCCGGGGTCAACGCGGTGGCGCCGCGTGTCCTCGTCGATGTCAGCCTCGACGTGCCAGGCATGTCCGAACCGGCCACCGCCCGCCTGGTGTCGTTGCCAAAGCGCGGGCCCCTGTTGCTCAACGATCTGTTCCTCCAGCGCGGTCGGCTGCCGTCGAGTCGCGCGCCCGACGAGGCGGTCGCAACCGCGGCCTTCACCGAGGCGCACGATATGCAGACGGGCGATACGGTCGCGGCGGTGATTAACGGCCGCAAACGCACGTTGACGATCGTTGGGATCGCCCGCTCGCCGGAATTTCTCTACACGATCCCGCCCGGATCGTTGATGCCCGACGATCGTCACTTCGGCATTTTGTGGCTCGGGCACGACGCGTTGACGTCGGCCTACGACCTCAGCGGTGCCTTCAACGACATCAGTCTCACGGTGCAGCATGGCGCGTCGGTCGACGACGTGATTGCGCGGGTCGACAACCTGCTGGCGCCGTATGGCGGGATCGGCGCCTATGCCCGCAAAGACCACGTGTCGGATTTCTTCCTGACCGGCGAGATCGACGAACTCAAGCTCATGGCCCGCCAGATACCGGCGATTTTCTTAGGGGTGGCCGCGTTCTTGCTCAACATCGTGATCTCTCGCCTCATTGCGACCGAGCGCGAGCAGATCGGCCTCCTCAAGGCTGTCGGCTACAGCAGCACGACGGTCGGGGTTCATTATCTCAAGCTGGTCTTCGTCGTCGTGCTGGCCGCCACTGTGATCGGGTCGGTGGCGGGGGTCTATTTCGCGGGGGCGATGACCGACCTCTACGGCGACTTGCTGTTCGACTTCCCGATCGTGTTGAAACAAGTGCATGGGTCGGTCCTATCCGGCGCGGTGGCCGTCGGTGTGCTCACCGGCCTCCTTGGTGGCGTGACGGCCGTGTGGAAGGCGGTGCAATTGCCGCCCGCGGAGGCGATGCGCCCGCCGGCCCCGACAAACTACCGCAGGGGCCTTCTCGATCATCTGCAGGTCGCCAAGCTATGGGGTGCGCCGGGTCGCATGGTCATCCGGCACCTCACGCGGTGGCCGGTGCGCAGCGCGTTGACCTCGCTCGGTATTGCAATGGCGGTGGCGCTCCTGGTAACGGCGATGCACTGGCTCGATTCCATCGAAGAGCTGATCGAGGTCCAGTACGAGCAGCAGGCTCGGCAGGACATCACCGTGACCTTCGTCGAACCGCTTTCAACCGACGCCCTCACCAATGTCGCTGCGATGCCGGGCGTTATCGTGGCCGAGCCCTATCGTGCGGTGCCCACGGCGTTGGGGGCCGGGCATCGTGAGCGCCGCGAAGCGATCATCGGTTTGCCCGCCGACACCGACCTAAATCGCGTTCTCGGATCTGACCTTCGTCCGAGGACGCTTCCCAGCGAGGGGCTCTTGGTCTCCTCGACGCTAGCGGAAGCGTTGCAGGTCACCGCCGGTGACATCGTTTCGGTCGAAGTCTTGGAGGCGCGCCGCACCCACGCTGACGTGCGGGTGGCCGAGGTCACCGAATCCTATATCGGTGCGCCGGCCTATATGGAGATCGGCTCGCTCAACGCGCTGCTTAAGGAAGGGCCGCGCATCAGCGGCGCCAACCTCATGGTCGATGATGCGCACCTTGACGCGCTCTACGCCGACATCAAGAACACGCCCGCGATCGCCGGCACCGCGTTGTTGAGCGAAGCAGTGCGCTCCATGCGAGAAACCATCGCCCAATCCATCAACATCATGGTGTCGTTCTTTGTCGGTTTCGCGTCGGTGATTGCGTTTGGCGTTGTCTACAACAGTGCTCGCATCAGCCTGTCGGAACGCGCCCGTGAGCTCGCAGCGATGCGCGTCCTGGGATATTCGCGCGCAGAGGTGTCGCGCATCTTGTTGGGCGAGGTCGCCGCGCTGACGGCGGTGGCGCTGCCGGTCGGCTGCGGGATCGGGTACTTCATCTCCTGGGCGTTGACCCTTGCGGTCAGTAACGAACTCTTCCGCCTGCCGTTGGTAGTCGACCGCTCGACCTACGCCTATGCGATCCTTTTCGTCGTCGCCGCCTCGGCGGTCTCGGGGTTGATCGTGCGCCGGCGAATCGACCGGCTTGATCTTGTTTCAGTTTTGAAAACGAGGGAATGACTATGCGTCTTCGCAGTGTTGTGACCATGCTAATCATCGGCGGTGTCTTCGTTGCGGTCATTGGCTTCCTGATGTGGCCCGAGGCGGTGCCGGTCGATACTGCGCGGGTCGCCCGCACCGATCTCGCGGTGACGGTGTCGGGCGAGGGCGAAACCCGGGTGCGTGACATGTATGTGGTGTCGGCCCCCATACCGGGTCGCGTGCTGCGCATCGACAGCCATGTCGGCGATCCCGTAACGGCCGGCGAAACCGTCATTGCGCGCATCGAGCCGACCGATCCGGTGTTCCTCGATGCGCGCTCGCGTGGCCAAGCCCAAGCGATGGTACGCGCCGCCGAAGCGGCCAAACGATTGGCCGAAGCGGCGGTGACGCGTGCAGAGGCCGAGCTCGTATTCAGCCGGTCCGAACTCGAACGCGCCGAAACACTGGCCGAGCGTAAGGCCATCTCGCAGCGCGCGCTGGAGCGCGCGCAAATCGACAATCGCACCAGACTTGCGGTCCTAGCCGAAGCTGAGGCGGCACTGCGCGTGCGCACTTTCGAGCTAGAAAACGCCCGTGCCATGTTGATCGTGCCCAATGGCAACAGCGTCGGCACCAATGGTGAGTGTTGCGTCCTCTTGCGTGCGCCGGTCGACGGCAGCGTGATGCAGATATTGCACGAGAGCGAAGGCGTCGTGGCTGCGGGCACGCCGTTGGCGGAAATCGGGGATCCCGAGGATCTCGAAATTGTGGTCGATCTTCTCTCGCAAGACGCCGTTCGCATTCGCGAAGGGGCGCCGGCCGCAATCGAAGAGTGGGGCGGCGAAACGGCGCTCAATGCCTTGGTGAGTCGCGTCGAACCCTTTGCCTTCACCAAAGTCTCGGCACTCGGGATCGACGAACAGCGCGTCAACGTCATTCTCGAATTGGCGGACCCGCCCGAGATGTGGCGTGCCCTAGGTCATGGCTACCGGGTCGAAGCCCAGATCGAGTTGTGGCGCGACGGCGACGCGCTCGCAGTGCCGGTCAGCGCGCTTTTCCGCAGCAACGGCGCTTGGTCGGTTTTTGTCGTCGAGACGGATCGCGCCCAACGCCGAACCGTCGAGATTGGACGGCGCAACACCTTTGCCGCGCAAGTGCTGTCGGGCCTGGACGAAGGCGAAACCGTGGTGCTGCATCCCGGTGATCGAGTGCGCGACGGCGTCACCGTCGTCGACCGCACTAGTTTGATCGACTAGGCGGGTTTGTCGCCGCGTTTCTCAAATACCTCGCGAGCCGCCGCGAGGCCGGTCGTCGCTGCGGGAAAGCCCGCATACGCCGCCATCTGCAAAATGACTTCGATCACCTCTGCTTGGGTCGCCCCCACGTTCAGTGCGCCGGCGATGTGGGTCTTCAAGTGCGGTTTGAACGACGCCATGCAGGTCAACGCGGCGACCGTGCAGAGTTGGCGCGTTTTCAGATCGACGCCCGGCCGCTGGTAAAGATCGCCATAGATCGACTCTGCCAGAAAACGCCCGA
>CALJDF010000054.1 GCA_938023835.1 uncultured Alphaproteobacteria bacterium | reverse complement strand
CGCCGCCGGCGGCGAGGCGGTAATGACCCGGCCAGACCATCCGTCGGGGTCTGACCGCGTATTCGAAGCCATAAGCGCATTTGGCAGGTCACCCGAGCGGATCATCAATCTGCAGGGTGATCTACCCACCATCGATCCGGGCGATATCCGAAAGCTGAGTGGCGCTTTGGCGGCGGCACCCCCCGATGTCGACATCGCCACGTTGGTGACGGCGATCCAATCCGAAGACGAAGCGGCCGACCCCAATGTCGTCAAGGCGGTGGTCGCCTTTCCGGCGGGCGCCAGCACCGCGCTGGCGCTTTACTTCTCCCGGTTGTCCGTGCCCGGCGGCGACGCCACGCGGTACCACCACATCGGCATCTATGCCTATCGCCGGGATGCCTTGGCTCGCTTCGTTGCCTTGCCGCCAAGCGCGCTGGAGCAAAGCGAGCGGCTTGAGCAACTGCGTGCCCTGGAAGCCGGTATGACCGTTCTGGCGTGCCGCGTTGACACGATTCCGCTCGGTGTCGATACTCCCGCACATCTCGCCGAGGCGAGACGGATTTTATCAACAAAATCAGATAAATAGAGAATACGAATGGCGCCTGCCGCTGACCAATTGATTGCCTTTCAGGGGCACCCCGGCGCCTATTCTCATTTGGCTTGCCGCGAGGCCTACCCTGATCTCGAGGCCATGCCGTGCGAATCCTTCGAAGATGCGTTCGAGGCGGTCAAGAGCGGCCAAGCCCATCTCGCGATGATCCCGATCGAGAACTCGGTGGCTGGCCGTGTGGCCGATATTCACACGCTAATGCCCGATTCGGGGCTGTTTATCGTGGCCGAGCACTTTCAGCGCGTGAACCACTGCCTGCTCAGTGTGCCGGGCGCGGCGGTCGGTGACATCAAGGCCGTTCACAGCCATATCCAGGCCCTGAGCCAATGCCGCAATCTGATTCGCGATCTGGGGCTTAACGCCGAGATCGAAGCCGATACCGCCGGTTCGGCAAAGGATGTCGCCGCACGCGGCGATAAGGCCCATGCCGCGATCGCCTCGGAGCTTGCCGGCGAGATTTATGACCTCAATATCTTGCGTCGAGACATCGAAGACGCCGACCACAACACGACGCGTTTCGTCGTTCTATCGCGGACAGCCCGGCGCCCAGCGCCCGACGAGGGGCCCTGCATGACGTCGTTTGTGTTTCAGGTCCGCAATGTACCGTCCGCGCTCTACAAGGCGATGGGCGGGTTCGCCACCAATAACGTCAACATGACCAAACTGGAAAGCTATCAGGTCGGCGGCAGCTTCAACGCAACCCAGTTCTACGCCGATGTCGAGGGCCACGCCGACGACAAAAACGTTAGCTTGGCGCTCGAGGAGCTCCATTTCTTCACCTCAAAGATCAAGATTCTGGGCGTTTATCCGGCGCACCCCTTCCGCGGTCGCGGCTAGCTAGGTGGCGTCAGGGTAGACCCAAGCGCGCATCAATTGGTGCGCGATCGCCATGGGTGCGGGTACCATCAATTCGAACTCGCCGGCCTCATCGGGCATCGCAACCTCGGTGAAAGGGTCGAACGTCTTGGCGGTCACCTGATCGATCGCCCGACGCACGGCGTCCCGGGCGACCCAGCGCGCATCATCGAGCTCATGGCGGTCGATCGTGATCTGATCGGTCAGCGCTTCGCCGATGCACCCGATCATCAATGAAGACGGGTAGGGCCAGGGTTGCGATGAGTGGTAGCGTACTTCGCCGACCTCGATCGCGGCTTCTTCCCAGACCTCACGCCGCACGGCCTCCTCAATGGATTCGCCGGGTTCCATAAACCCCGCCAGCGTCGAATAGAATCCGTTGGGAAACCACCGTTGGCGCCCCACCAGGCACCGGTCGCCATGAGCGATCAGCATAATGACCACGGGATCGGTGCGCGGAAAATGTTGAGCCCCACAGCCGGCGCTGGAGCACCGCCGGACGTAGCCGGCGTCAGCCATTCGCGTGGGCGCGCCGCAGACCGCGCAGAACCCATGGCGCCGGTGCCAATCGACCAGCGATCGCGCCTGGGCCAAAAGGGAGGCATCGCCCCGCGAGATATTCGGTGCGACGCTCCGCACCTCTTCGTATTGGATACCAGGAAATGGCGACGCGTCGCCCTCCCCACCCGCGTCAAAGGCGAAATACGGCACGCCTTGGGGGTCGATCCCCAACAAAATAGCGTTGGTGCCGTCGAGGTGACCCCGCGTCTCCGTCCCGCCTAGCCATTTAAGGTCGGAAGGTGCGTCCGGATCGATCGGCGCTTTGAGTTGCCAAAGCGGCAGAAAGCGCGCTGCGGGTCCATGAAGCTTGGTGGCGAGCCATTCGGGATCGCGGCGGGCGTTCCCGGCTCGGTCCAAGTGGCTGCCGGCAAATATGTTGCCTTCAAAGGGGTTCAAAGCGTCCATGATCTTGCGCCACATTTGCACCCTGCCGGACAGGGTGCAAGCGAGCCTCGCCTTGGGGACTCCGACTTCTAGCGATATAGTCCCCGCGGGAGGTTGGCGGTGGACGGTAGCGCTCGCCAATCCGGTCAGGTCCGGAAGGAAGCAGCCGTAACGAGATGCAGCCGGGTCGCCTCACCAACCTCCCACCTCCGCCAATCCGCGCGGGCGGTCACGAATACCGACAGACCTATGGCGTCATCAGAACAAGAACAGTCCTACCGGGTTCTGGCCCGAAAATACCGGCCGACAACGTTCACCGATTTGTTCGTTGGGCAAGGCGCTATGGTGCGGACGCTCGGCAACGCCTTTCAGACCGGTCGAATCGCGCAAGCCTTTATTCTCACCGGGGTCCGGGGGATCGGCAAAACGACCACGGCACGAATTGTCGCGCGTGCGCTCAACTGCGTCGGCGCCGACGGCAAGGGTGGGCCGACGATCAACCCGTGTGGGGAATGCGAGCATTGCCGAGCGATTGGTGAGGATCGCCACGTCGATGTCATCGAGATCGACGCGGCCAGTCATACCGGCGTTGACAATATTAGAGAGATCATCGACAACGTGCGGTATCTGCCGGCGACGGCGCGATACAAGATCTACATTATCGACGAAGTCCACATGCTGTCGAAGCCAGCCTTCAATGCGTTATTGAAGACCCTGGAAGAGCCTCCGCCGCATGTGAAGTTCATCTTCGCCACCACGGAAATTCGCAAGGTTCCGGTTACCGTCTTGTCCCGGTGCCAACGCTTCGATCTCCGCCGGCTCGACTCGGAAACGCTGATCGAGCATCTCGGTAATATCGTCAAGCAAGAAGAAGCCGCCGCCGATTTTGGTGCACTCGGCATGATTGCCCGTGCGGCAGAGGGGTCGGTGCGCGACGCGCTGTCGCTGCTGGACCAAGCCCTCGCGTTCAGTGACGGCACGGTTACAGAGGAATCGGTGCAAAGCATGTTGGGGTTGGCTGATCGCGCCCGGCTGATCGATCTTTTTGAAAAGACGATGGGCGGCGAGATTGGCGATGCCCTTGGTATCGCCCGCGAACTCTACGAGCTCGGGACCGACCCGGTGACCATCGTTCAAGATCTCCGTGAGTTCGTCCATTGGTTGACCCGTCTCAAGGTGACCCGTGCTGCGGCGGAGGACCTGGCCGCGACCGAGGTCGAGCGCGTGCGAGGCCAGGCCATGGCCGAAAAGTTGACGATGGCTGAACTCACACGCACGTGGCAATTGTTGCTCAAGGGACTGCAAGAGGTCCTCGCGGCGCCGACCCCCTATCCGGCCTGCGAAATGGTGCTGGTTCGAATTGGCTATGCCGCAGCATTGCCGCCACCCGCGGACCTGATCCGCACCCTCGAGGACGGCGGCGGCGAAAAGTCTCCGGCCACACCCTCGGCGGCGCCGATCGGGGCGCCACCATCGCGTGGTACTGAACGGGCTCAAGGTGGCGCCGATGCCGTCGCGGCACCTGCTGTGACGCCGCCCGAACCTGCGACTGCCGAAAACCCCGACGAGGGGGCCGTGGTTGCCGTCTCGTTGTTTCAAGACGTGATCGATCTGGCCGAAGCCAAGACCGAGTACATCTTGCGTAGCCACCTGGTCACGAATGTCCACCTGGTTCGCATGGAGCCAGGCCGGATCGACTTGCGGCTGACAGAACGGACGCCACCGCGCCTCCTTCAGCACCTCAGCCGTTTCTTGACCGAGGCAACCGGTGAAACGTGGTTGGTCTCGCCGTCGAATGAGGTCGGTGATCCAACTATCCAAGAACAGCAAGAGACCGCCACGGCGCAACGACGCGGCGAAGCCGAACGCCACCCGTTGGTGCGGGCTGTCCTTGACCAATTCCCCGGCGCGGAAATACGCGAGGTGCGCGATATCGTGTCGCCCGACGCCGCCGGCGTGGCCGAAATCGACGAAGAGATTCTGGAGGATGAAGTGCTGGTGGAGCGCGACAGTTGAAAAACATTGCCCAAATGATGAAGCAAGCGCAGCAAATGCAGTCCAAGATGGCGGAGATGCAGGAGCAGCTTGATGCGGCCGAACTCAAAGGTGCCTCAGGTGGCGGCTTGGTCGAAGTCACGATGAACGGCAAGGGCGATGTGCGCGCGGTGCGCATTGACCCGTCGCTGCTGTCGGGCGAGCCGGAAATCGTCGAGGACCTGATCGTAGCGGCATTCACGGATGCTAAGTCCCGCGTCGATCAGCATGCGGCGGAAGAAATGAAGAAACTCACCGGGGGGTTTGAGTTGCCGCCCGGGATGAAGCTGCCGTTCTAGTCGGCGTATTTCGTGCAAGGCGCGGAAATCGAGCGGTTGGTTCAACTGCTGGCCAAACTCCCTGGGTTAGGGCCGCGCTCGGCGAAACGGGCTGTGCTGCAACTCTTGAAGAAGAAGGAAACGCTCTTGCGGCCCTTGGCCGACGCCATGCTGAAGGCGGCCGAGGCGGTGCACGAATGTCCGACCTGCGGCAATCTCGATACTGCCTCGCCGTGTCATTTCTGCACGGACCCCAAGCGCGACGACACGGTCATTTGCGTCGTCGAAGATGTCGCCGATCTATGGGCATTGGAGCGCGTAATCGAATATCGCGGGCGGTTTCATGTCTTGGGTGGCGTGCTCTCGGCTTTGGACGGGGTTGGGCCGGAAGATTTGCGCGTGAGCGGCCTCGTCACTCGGGCGAAAGACGCTCGGGTGCGCGAAGTCATTCTGGCGACGAGCGCAACGGTCGATGGACAAACAACCGCACACTATGTCGTGGACCGTCTCGCCTCTTGCGATGTTTCGGTGACCCGGCTGGCCCATGGTGTACCGGTGGGGGGCGAACTCGACTACCTCGACGAGGGCACGCTCAACACGGCACTCAAAGCCCGGCGACCACTCGATCAGACGTGAGAGAGCGCGTTCTCCTGAGTTGGAGCAGCGGCAAGGATAGCGCCTGGGCGCTACACCAGATCCGAACCGCGAAAGACTACGAGGTGGCCGGCCTTCTAACTACGGTGACCGAACCATTTGACCGGGTGTCCATGCACGGCGTCCGTCGAGAAATCTTACAAGCGCAGGCCGCTGCGGCGGGGCTCCCACTCCATGAGGTGATGATTCCGTCACCGTGCCCCAATGAGGTTTACGAAGCGCGGATGACGGTCGCCATGAAGGCTGCCCGCGACGACGGAATCAAAACCGTCGCGTTCGGCGATCTGTTCCTCGAGGACATCCGCAGTTACCGCGAAACCAATCTCGCCAAGGTCGACATGGGGGCGGTGTTTCCGCTGTGGCGGCATCCGACGCCGGACCTTGCCAAGCAAATGATCGCCGGCGGACTTCGGGCTGCCGTGGTTTCTCTTGACCCGCGCTACTTGGACGCTGCATTCGCAGGGCGTCTCTACGACGAAGAATTCCTGAACGACTTACCGGAGGGTATCGACCCCTGCGGCGAGAACGGCGAATTCCACACGCTCGTATTTGGCGGCCCCATGTTCGAGAGTGATTTGCCGGTCACAATCGGTTCGACCGTCACGCGTGATGGTTTTGTCTTTGCCGACGTGACGCTCGACGTCTAACGCGGGGGTCGCAACGACCCCGATATCTGGCTGACGTTTGCTGCAATGTCGGTTTTGGTGCTTTGCGGCGGCGGGGATAACGGTAGCTCGCTCCCGGTGTCCTCAGCGGCGTCGGGTACTTTCGGTTCGATCTGCAGTTCGCCGATCCGCTCACCGCGGCGCAGCACTTTGTCGGTGGAGATTCGTATCTTCCGCACGTCATCGACGGTCTGACCGAAGTGCCGTTCAAGCGCGCCGACCCGATCATCAAGGCGCGTTGCATCAACGAGCAAGCGTCCGACCTCGGCCTGAATAACATCGGCCTGTTCGCGCATCTGAACGTCTTTCAAGACGGCCCGGACAGTGTTGAGCAACGCCCACATCGTTGTTGGCGAGACGATCCAGACACGCAGACGATAGGACTCATCAACGACGTCGGTCAGCGAGCCGTGGATCTCCGCATAGACGGCCTCGGAAGGGATGAACATGATCGCCGACTCGGCGGTTTCTCCCGGCACGATGTAGCGACTAGCGATGTCGCGAATGTGCTTTTGCATGTCGGCCTTAAACTTGCGTGTTGCGATGAGGCGTTCGGGGTCGTTGTCGGCCTTGCGCAAGGCCTGATAGCTCTCCAAGGGAAACTTGGCGTCGACCGCAATCGAGCCCGGCGGATTAGGGAGCTTGAGGAGACAGTCGGGGCGCGTGCCGTTGGGAAGCGTCTTTTGAAGGTCGTAAGCCCCGGGCGGCAAAATATTGCGCACGATGTCGTTGAGCTGCACCTCGCCGAAGGCGCCCCGCGCCTGCTTGTTCGCCAGCAGGTCTTGCAGGTTGACCACCTGGCTCGATAGTTCCGTGATGTTGCGCTGTGCCTCGTCGATCTTGCTCAGATGCTTGCGCAGCTCGCCCAGACTTTCGGCGGTCTTCACGGCCGACGATTCGAGTGATTGTTGCATTTGCCCGGAAACAGCGTCGAGCCGCTCGTTGAGGGTTCCGGTCATGGCAGATTGCAGCGTTGCGGTGGCCTCGGCCATGGCTTTGATCTGCCCCAGAACCTCGGCCTGCGCCTGGGTGAGCCCCGACGTCGAGACCGCCAGTTCCGCCATGCGCCGTTCCGCGGCCTGCGATCGGTTGCGGTTCCGTGACTGCAGAAAAAACGCCAACAGCAGCACCACACCGACCGCGATAACGATCGGGAGCCATGGCCAATCTTGAATCAGTTGATCAAACGACACCTGCAGACGATAGCACCAAAACGCCGGCTGCGGCCCACCTTGACCGACGCAGAGCGGGCGCCTAGTTAGGGCGCTGGAGACGATATGGCCCTACTACCGATCATAACGGCGCCCGACCCGCGCCTTCGCAAAACCTCGCAGCCGGTCCAAACGATCGACGACAGCGTTCACACGCTGATGGCGGATATGCTGGAGACCATGTATGCCGCGCCGGGCGTGGGGCTTTCTGCGATCCAGGTCGGTGTTGCCCAACGTATCGTCGTGATCGACACCGCCAAAGATCCTGACCCGCCCGCGCCGCTCCGCCTCATCAATCCAGAGATCATCTGGCGGGCCGAGGAGGCCGGTCCATTCGAAGAGGGCTGCCTGTCGTTCCCCGATCAGTTCGAGGAGGTCGAGCGGTCAGCGGCGGTTCATGTCCAGTATTTGGACGCCAGCGGCGAGAGTCGCGTAATCGAGGCCGAAGGACTGCAAGCCATCGCGTTACAGCACGAGATCGACCACCTCGACGGCGTTTTGCTCGTCGATCACGTGTCGACCATCAAGCGCAATATCATCATGCGGCGGATGAAAAAGTTGCAGCGCATGCAGGCGGCGGAATAGGCGGATGCGCCCGTGAGGGTCGTCTTCATGGGCACGCCCGACTTCGCGGTTCCCATCTTGCGTGCGGTGATGCCGGGCAACAACGTTGTTGCCGTCTACAGCCAGCCGCCACGCCCCGCCGGACGCGGGCACCGGACGACGCCATCGCCGGTTCACCGCTACGCCGAATCGTGCGGCCTTGCCGTCTACACCCCGACCTCGCTCAAAAAATCCGCCGAACAAGAGCGGTTCCGCGCGTTGAATGCCGATATCGCGGTGGTCGCCGCCTATGGGTTGATCTTGCCGAAGGCGATTCTCGACGCGCCGCGGTGTGGCTGCGTCAATATCCACGCGTCGTTACTGCCGCGCTGGCGGGGTGCCGCACCCATTCAACGCGCCATCCTTGCTGGCGATACCGAAACCGGCGTGTGTTTGATGCAAATGGACAAGGGATTGGACACCGGGCCGGTCTTTGCGCGCCAGGCAACACCGATCGACGACACGACCACGGCAGGCGTGCTTCATGATCGTTTGGCCGACATCGGCAGTACGTTGATCGGCGCATGGCTCGACAAGATCGGTGACGGGACGGCTAAGGCGACGCCACAGGAAATCGACGGCGTGACCTACGCAGACAAAATCGACCGCAGCGAAACCCGCATCGACTGGCACAAGCCGGCGAACCAAGTCGTTCGACAGATCAATGCTTTCGCGCCGGTTCCCGGTGCTTGGAGCGAATTGGCCGGCGACCGCATCAAGGTGTTGGCGGCGCATCCGAGCGTGGGGTCGGGCCCGCCGGGAACGGCGTTGTCCGACGGCTTGGTCGTTGCATGTGGCCAAGGCGCGATTGCGATCGACCGCTTGCAAGTCGCGGGCCGTCAGCCGCTCGATGCAAACGCGTTTTTGGCCGGGCATTCGGTACCGCCGGGCACGCAATTCGCCGAATGACCCGTTACAAACTGACGCTGGAATACGACGGCGGTCCGTTTGTCGGCTGGCAGCGGCAGAAGAATGGACCGTCCGTCCAAGAGGCCGTCGAGCGCGCGCTCCTCGCTTTTTCGGGCGAGGTCGTCACCGTGCACGGTGCGGGTCGGACCGATGCTGGCGTTCATGCCTCAGGGCAGGTCGCGCACGTCGATCTCGCCAAAGATCATGCCCCGGATACCGTCCGTGACGCGTTGAACTATCACCTCAAGCCGCAACCCATTGCCATCATGGCCGCCGCCGTGGTCGACGAAACGTTTCACGCGCGCTTCTCAGCGATCGAACGCACCTACGAATACCGCATTCTCGCGCGTCGCCCGCCGGCCACCTTCGATCAAGGCCGGGTTTGGTACGTGCCGGTCCGCCTCGATGCCGCCGCCATGCAGGCCGCGGCAGATCGCTTAGTCGGCAAGCACGACTTCACCTCGTTCCGCGCCGCATTCTGTCAGGCGAAATCACCGATAAAAACGCTCGAAAGCCTCGACGTGGTTCGATCGGACGAGATCATCAGCGTCACCGCGCGGGCGCGCTCGTTTTTGCGCAGTCAGGTGCGCGCCTTGGTCGGGTCCATCAAGCTGGTCGGTGAGGGGCGCTGGACGCCTGACGATGTCGCGGTCGCTCTTGAAAAGCGCGCCCGCGCCGCCGCCGGGCCGACCGCGCCGCCCGATGGGCTCTACTTACGCGCGGTGCGCTACCCGGAAGACTAGGCGCTCGCCGCGAAATACCGGCTGAGAATGTCTTCGTAGATGTCGCTCAACGCGACGATGTCGTCGACCGACACATGCTCGTCAACCTTGTGCATGGTGCTGCCGATCAGGCCGAACTCGGCGATGGGCGCGTAGTCTTTGATGAACCGTGCGTCGGACGTGCCGCCCGTCGTGGACAAGACGGGCTCGACGCCAAGCCGTGCCTTCACGGCTTGCGCCACCAACGCACTCAGCGGCCCTGGCGGCGTGAGGAAGGCTTCCCCCGTGACGTGGACCCGCAGCGTGTAGGTGCCATCAAACGAGTCGAGCGTCTCCGTCATCCACGTCTTGAGGCCGTCCGAGGTTTGAAGGTCGTTAAAACGGATATTGATGCGCGCGTGTGCTTCGCTCGGGATCACGTTGCTGGCCGGGTTGCCCACGTCGATGGTCGTCACTTCCAGGTTCGACGGTTGGAAATGATCGGTGCCCGCATCCAAAGGTTCGGCCGTTAAGGCCGCCAACATCTTGATCAACCGACCGACCGGGTTGTCTGCAAGGTGTGGGTAGGCAACATGTCCTTGCGTCCCGGTCACGACGAGGTCCGCAGTCATCGACCCGCGCCGCCCGATCTTGATCATTTCGCCGAGTCGGTCGGGATTTGTCGGTTCGCCGACCAGACAGGCATCGATGGTCTCGCCGTTGTCCTTCATCCATTCCAAGACTTTTTTGGTGCCGTTGATCGCGGGGCCTTCTTCATCGCCGGTAATCAGCAGACTGATCGAGCCGTTCAGGGGTCCGTCGGCCAAGCGCCGCGAACACGCCGCCACAAAAGCCGCCACCGCGCTCTTCATGTCTGAGGCACCCCGGCCAAAAAGCTTGCCGTCCTTAATGCGCGCGCCGAACGGGTCCGCGGTCCAGGCGGTACTGTCGCCCACCGGCACCACATCGGTATGGCCGGCAAAACAGAAATTGGGTTGGGCGGAGCCCCACCGGGCGTAGAGGTTCTGCACCTCGTCGGTGCCGTCACCCCCAAAAGCCAGGCGGTGACACGTGAACCCGAGGTCTTCGAGGCAGGTTTGGAGGACATCCAAAGTCCCGCCGTCGGCCGGCGTGACGCTATTGCAGCGAATCATGTCCTGCGCGAGCGTGATCGCATCGATCGGGGTGCTCATGGGATCGTCAGGCCGCGGTCAGTCCCGCAACAACTCGTTGACCGACGTCTTGGCGCGGGTTTGTTCGTCAACGCGCTTCACGATCACGGCGCAATAGAGCGACGGTCCGGGCGTTCCGTCCGGCAAAGGCCTGCCGGGCAACGTGCCGGGCACGACCACGGAATAGGCCGGCACCCGGCCCACAATGACCTCGCCGGTCGCGCGATCGACGATCTTGGTGCTGGCCCCGATATAAACCCCCATTGAAAGCACCGCGCCCTCTTCGACGAGGACACCTTCGGCGACCTCGGATCGGGCACCGATAAAGCAGTTATCCTCGATCACCACCGGGTTGGCCTGCAAGGGTTCGAGCACACCGCCAATCCCGGCGCCGCCGGAGATGTGACAGTTTTTCCCGATCTGGGCACAACTGCCGACGGTCGCCCAAGTATCCACCATCGTGCCATCGTCGACATAGGCGCCGAGGTTGACGAACGATGGCATCAACACAACGCCTTTGCCGATATAGGCCGACCGGCGTACGACGCAGTTGGGCACCGCACGGAACCCGGCTGCATTGAAGCGTTGGCCGTCCCACCCATCGAACTTCGACGCGACCTTGTCGAACCACGTGCTGCCCCGGCCTGGGCCACCTTCGATCGGCGCCATGTCGTTCAACCGAAACGACAGGAGAACGGCCTTTTTGAGCCACTGGTTGACATGCCAAGCGCCGTTCTTCTTCTCGGCGACCCGCATGTCGCCGCGATCAAGGCGATCGAGGGCTTCATCGACGGCGTCGCGAATTGGGCCTTGGGTGGCGACGGTAACATCGTCGCGCGCTTCCCAGGCGTCGTTGATGGTTTGTTCGAGTGACTGGTTCATGACCCTTCCCGTTTAGGTGCGCGGCGAAAATAGCGCGGTGGCAACCGGAGTCAACTTGGGGCGCCTGCGTGCGCGCCGAGCCAGCCCGCAAGGTCCGTCGTGATGTAGTCGGCCTCGTCCGAGATTGTGTCCGGGGCCGCCACAACCAAGACGGTCGTCATGCCAAGCGCTTTCGCGGGTGCGAGGTTCCGCGCCATGTCTTCGACGAAAATGGTTTTCTTGGCGTCGAGGCCGAAGTCGCGAACGATACGATCGTAGGGCGCAGGGTTCGGCTTGGGGACGTAACCGGCGCGGGTAATGTCGAAGACATCCTCGAAAAGGTCTTCCATGCCGAGGCGTCGGAGGACGTTATCGGCATGTTTGGTTGACCCATTGGTAAAGATGAATCGGCGCCGGGAGAGACCAGCCAAGGCATCCGCCAGCCGCGGATTGGGTTCGATGACGCCGTAGTCGACATCATGGACGAACGAGAGAAACGGCTCAGGCTCGGTGCGGTTCTCTGCCATGAGGCCCGCCAAGCTGGACCCGTATTCATCGCGGTAGCGGCGTTGAGTGGATAGGACATCGGAGGTCTGTACGCCGCAGTAGCGTGTCATAAATTCTCCGATGCGCGCCCGCACCTGATTGAAAAGGCCCGAATCCAGTGGATAGAGCGTGTTATCAAGGTCGAACAACCAGTCGGGGAAATTGCTGTGATTCATCGCTGATTTAGTTCAAATCCCGCATCGGGTTTGATCTTGCCGGGCTGGAAGATCCGGGGCAACGTGCGCGGAGTATGGGGCAAAACTCTGGGACATTTCCGGCCTATCAGGGGATCGATATCCGATCCATTCTCGGGACATTTCCAGGCCCTGCAATCCTTTTGACCGCTGACGGCCAGGTTGTCGCCGCCAATGGCGCAGGCAATGCCTCTGCCGAGACCGTCAGGACCGGCGCAGATACGCAGGTCACCGCTGCGGCACGTCAGGCGGCAAGCGACGGTGTCGTTGGTGCGAGTTCGCTTCTGGTGTCGGCGCGGGGTGCCGACGAGGCGGTTGACTTCACGTTGGTGCCGGTGCTCGCGGACGACGGCACGGCGTCGTAAGTCCTCGCGCTCGGAAAAAAGCGGCCCTCGAGCAGAGCATCTTTGGTGCGCTGGTCGCCTCACGTCAAATGTTTCGGGATCTTGTTGAGTGCTCGTCTGATTTCGCCTGGGAGACCAAGGCCGACGGTACATTCTCTTACGTTTCGTCTCGTGGCGCGTTGGGTTTTTCGTCGACCGACTTGGTCGGCGCGCCCGTTACCAAAGTGCTGCATCCGGATGAACGCGACCACACGTTGCCGTTTCTCAGCCAGGACCCGGTGGAGTCGGAGAAATTGTGGTTGATCGATTCCGATGGTGCGCCCGTATGTGTCACCATTTCGGCGCGCCCGGTCTACGACAACGATCGGCATTGGGTTGGCACGCGCGGCGTTTGCAAAGACATCACGGCAGATAAAGAGCAGCAACAAGCCCTCGACACCGCCGAGCTCCGGCAGCGGCTCATCGCCGATGTCGTTGACGCCATACGTAATGAGGTCGAACCGCAACACATGCTCGGTGCCGCGGCGCGGGCAACGATTAATGTCCTGGGTGCCCGCTACTGTTGGATTGTGCGTGCCCGTGACGACGGTTCGTTTACCGGCGCCGTTCAGTTTGCTGGCCCCGATGGGCCACCACCCCGTCCCGTCGTCGAGGCGGTCCGTCTACAAATGAAAGACGACGACGAAGAGCTCTTCGTCAAGACCGACGAGTCGACGCTACATGTCCTGGTGAATGTCGGACGCTATCGAGATCGCGTGAACGGCGCCATATGTGTTGCCAGAAACGATGATGATTACTGGACTCAATCGGATCGCACGTTGTTGTCTGGGGTCGCAAATCACCTCGGCATCGCGTTCGCGCAAATAGAAAACGGCGAACTCCTTGAGGAGCTCTCACGCACTGACGAACTGACGCAGTTGTTTTATCGGCGTGCCTTCACGGAGGAAGTTGGTTTGCGGTTGCGCGCCCTGCGTCGCGCGTCGCGGAAATCGTCGTTGCTGTTCATCGATCTGGACAACTTCAAGCGGGTCAACGATGTGCACGGACACAAGCGTGGCGATGATGCGTTGATCTATGTTGCTCAGCTGCTGACGTCGACCAGTCGTGTTGGCGATATCGTCGCCCGCCTCGGCGGGGACGAGTTCGCGATGTGGCTCGAAGACACCGACGAGGCTGGGGCCGCAGCAAAAGCCGAGTCCCTCCTGCCCGAAGCGGACAGCCTAAAGCAGTTCTCGGGCGATGCAGACCACCCGCTTGGCGTCTCGCTTGGCTTGGCGGTAACCGATCCGCGTATGGCCGAGCCCCTCGAAGACCTTGTGACCAGGGCAGACGAGGCGATGTACCGGGCAAAGCG
>CALJDF010000053.1 GCA_938023835.1 uncultured Alphaproteobacteria bacterium | reverse complement strand
TGGCCGGCTCAATGCATTGCTTTCGGTGCCGCATTATCTCGAACAGGCGGCCGCCGCAGCACGCCGCTTCGCAATCCCGGACGCCGCCACGCGATTGGCGGACCTTGTCGAACGCATGGCTGGCAGCAACGGTGACCACGTCCAACAGGGGGCCGCGGCATGAAGCAACTCCCTCTGGATATCGGCATCATCCACTTCGTCGGCATCGGCGGCATCGGCATGAGCGGCATCGCCGAGGTGATGCACAGCTTGGGCTATCAAGTGCAGGGTAGTGATGTTGCCGAGAGCGCCAACGTACTGCGGCTGCGCGATCTCGGCATTCCCGTGCTCAAAGGCCACGACGGTGACAATTTGGGCGAGGCGCGCGTGGTCGTCGTTTCGTCGGCCGTCAAATCCGATAATCCCGAAGTGGTCGCCGCGCGTCACGCCTTTATCCCCGTCGTTCGGCGCGCCGAAATGCTTGCCGAGCTGATGCGCTTTAAGTGGTCCATCGCTGTCGGCGGCACTCACGGTAAAACTACCACAACCTCATTGATCGCCGCGATGCTCGATGCGGCGTCCTTCGATCCTACCGTCATCAACGGCGGCATCATCAATGCCTACAACACCAATGCCCGCATCGGCGACGGCGAGTGGATGGTGGTGGAGGCCGACGAATCCGACGGCACGTTCGTCAAATTGCCGGCGACCGTCGCGGTCGTCACCAATATCGATCCCGAACACCTCGACTTCTACGGCGACTTCGATACCGAACGCGAAGCCTTCCAAACCTTTGTCGAGAACATTCCTTTCTACGGCTTTGCCGCGATGTGCATTGATCACCCCGAGGTGCAGGCCCTGTGCGGCCGTATCAGCGATCGCCGGGTCATCACCTACGGGCTTAGCCCATTGGCCGACGTGCGGGCCGAGAAGATCGTGTTCTCCGATCTCGGCGCGACCTTCGATGTCGTGATCGCCGACCGTACCCACGAGCAAGAGCGCTGCATCCGTGACGTGCGCCTCAACATGCCGGGCGCCCACAACGTGCAAAACGCGTTGTCCGCCTTTGTTGTCGCCAATGAAATAGGCATCGCCGACGATATTGCGCGCAACGCGCTCCAGGATTTCGGCGGGGTCAAACGGCGCTTCACCATCACCGGCACGGGCGGTGGGGTCACGGTTGTCGATGATTACGCGCATCACCCGGTTGAGATCGGCGCGGTTCTAAAGGCTGCGCGCGATATGGGCCGCGAGCGCGTCGTTGCGGTGGTGCAGCCCCATCGTTTCACCCGATTGCGCGACTTGTTCGAAGACTTCTGCACCTGCTTCAACAATGCCGACACGGTCATCGTCGCCGATGTGTACACCGCGGGAGAAGCGCCCATTGAGGGGTTCGACCGCGACACCTTGGTTGAAGGGCTTCGTCGCCACGGACATCGTCATGTCGAGGCGTTGCCTGCCGACGCCGTGCTTGCCGACGTTGTCGCCGAACACGTCAGGTCCGGCGACCTGGTCATTTGTATGGGCGCCGGCAACATCACGGTATGGGCGCAAACGCTGCCCGAAGAGCTTGCTGCGCGTTTGCCCGAACCCGGTCTGCGCGAGGTTGGCGCATGAGCGCGGCAACCAAATCGGTGTCCCTGTTCGACCGCCTGCCGCCGGTGCGCGGCGCGTATCAGGCAGACTATCCGCTTTCCCGTATTACGTGGTTCAAAGTAGGTGGCGTGGCCGACGTTCTGTTTCGTCCGGCCGATGCCGACGATCTTGCGGCGTTCCTCGCCGGGTGCCCGACCGACATTCCAGTCACCGTTCTCGGGGTCGGCTCCAATGTGCTGGTCCGCGACGGCGGTATTCGCGGCGTCGTGGTTCGCTTGGGTCGCGGCTTCACCGACATCGTGGTTGAGGACACCCGTGTCGTTGCCGGCGGCGGCGCCCTCGATATCAACGTTGCACGGGTTGCCGCCGATGCCGGTCTGGCGGGTCTTGAGTTTCTGTCGGGTGTCCCCGGCACCATCGGTGGGGCCGTGCGGATGAATGCCGGTGCCTATGGCGGCGACCTCGGCGGCATTCTGGATTCGGTCGTTTTGCTTGATCGCGCGGGGCGGGCCAAAACCCTGACCCGAGACGATCTCAGCTTTGCCTATCGCCAGTCACGGCTCCCGCCGCAGTCCATTGTCGTGCGTGCCGTTCTCGGCGGTACGCCCAGTGATACCGCGGCCGTTCATGGGCGCATGACGGAAATCAAACAAGCGCGCGAAGCCACCCAACCTGTGCGCACCCGCACCGGCGGCAGCACGTTCCGCAACCCATGCGGGCCCGAAGGCGATGCCCCACGCGCTTGGCAGTTGATCGACGACGCGGGCTGTCGTGGGCTGACGCGCGGCGGCGCGATGGTCTCGCCGGTGCATTGCAACTTCCTCGAAAACACCGGTCAAGCGACTGCGGCCGATCTCGAAGCGTTGGGCGAAGAAGTTCGCCAACGCGTCGCCGAGCAAACTGGCGTCCACTTGCAATGGGAAATCGAGCGCCTTGGCGAACCCGCGCGGGGGACGTCATGAGTAAGCATGTCGCCGTACTCCTGGGCGGTTGGTCTGCCGAACGCGCGGTGTCGTTGGTCAGTGGTGCGTCGGTGGCAGAGGCCTTGCGCGCGCGCGGCCATCGCGTCACCGAGATCGACGTCGACCGCGACGTCGCCCAGCAACTCCACGCCGCCAAACCCGATGTCGTGTTC
>CALJDF010000052.1 GCA_938023835.1 uncultured Alphaproteobacteria bacterium | reverse complement strand
CCGAGGTCACCTGCCTCGATCACAAAAAGCGCCTCACTCCGCTCCAGATCCAGGACCGGTTCGAACGCCTTCAGCGCCGCCTCATCGGGTTGCCGCACCAACACGACGCGGCTTTCGCCGGTCAGACTAATGGACGCCGACTCATCGAGAATGCGCGCGGGATCTTCGGAAAGTTTGCCGCCCTCCAACTCGATAAACCGAAACGGATCGTCGTTGCCGCCGAGTGATCCCTTGACCAAGGCGCGCCCGCGTTCACGCACCAACCCGCTGTCCGGCCCGTAGATCAAAACCGCCACAACGTTCTTGGGCGGTTTGCGCACAAAGGCGTCGGCTTGGCGGGCGGTCACCTTCACGGGCTTTCCTCGCTACCCCGACGAGCCGCTGAAGAACACGCCGAGCCGCAGCGCAATGCCGTCGGCCACCTGTCGTGCGGCGCGCCGCTGGGCGTCCGCTTCTGCGGTGATGTTGGCAAACTCCGATCGCACGATGTTAAATGCCGCAACCGAACGGGTGGCGCCTTGCGTGATCACCGCGCCGTCTTTCACATCCCGCAGGACGTAGATCGCTTCTAGCGAAACGTTGAAGCGTGTCGCTTGTTCGTCGCTCTGGAAGGCCACGCCTTCTTTTGTCTGGGTGAGCGCGACGGTCAGTGTGTAAAGGGCTTCCCTGGGTTGCCCTTGCGGGGTCAGCGCATCGATGAGCTGATTGCGTACGAGCTGCCCAACCCGGTCGGGAATCGGCGCAATGGAAATCGCGCGAATATCCTGGCGCACCGTGGCGCCACCTGAGCGTTCGCCGTAGATCGGTTGGAACCCGCAGGCCGCAAGAAACACTGCAACAAATAGCAGTGCGGCAACGCCTCTAGACAACGATATTCACGATTTTGTTCGGCACGACAATCACCTTGCGGGCGGTTTTGCCTTCCATGGCCCTTCGGACATTCTCGAGTTCCAAGGCGGCTGCTTCAAGCGCGGCCTTTTCGATCCCGACCGGCACCTCAAGTGTCCCACGTAGTTTCCCGGCAACTTGCACCGCGATCGTTACGTTTTCGTCGGCCGCGAGCGACGGGTCGGCTTCCGGCCACGCTTCCTCGGCTAGTAGGCTTGTGTGCCCCAAGCGATGCCACAGCTCTTCTGCGAGGTGCGGCATCATCGGGGCCAAGAGCCGAACCAACGTTTCCACTGCTTGCCGCAATGTCTCGCCGCGGACATCTTTTCGGTCGGTCAACGTGTTGGTGAATTCATACAGCCGCGCGACGGCCCGATTGAAACGCAGAGCGTCGAGATCCTCACTTACCGCGATGATCGTTTTGTGAATCGCGCGACGAAGCGCTGCGTCACCCTTGCCATCCGAACCTCCGGCGTTGGCTGGGTCGAGTTCATCCATGGCCCCGAGGACGAGTCGCCACAGTCGATTGGTAAATCGCCACGCACCCTGAACGCCGGATTCGGTCCATTCGAGATCGCGTTCCGGTGGACTATCGGACAACATGAACCAGCGCGCGGTGTCCGCACCGTACTGGTCGATGATCGACCCCGGGTCGACCACGTTCTTTTTTGATTTCGACATCGACTCCGAGCGACCAACCGTCACCGGCGATCCATCGTCGGTCTTTGTCGGCGGCCCGTCATCGTGGAACGTCAGTTCTTCGGGATAGAGCCACTTCCCGTCAGCACTTTTGTAGGTCTCGTGACACACCATTCCCTGCGTAAACAACCCGGCAAATGGCTCATCCAAGGCGACGTGACCACAACGGCGCATCGCACGGACAAAGAACCGAGAATAGAGCAAGTGCAGGATCGCGTGTTCGATCCCCCCAATGTACTGATCGACCGGTAGCCAATAGTTGACGGCGTCCTGTTCCACCGGCGCATCGGCACGGGGCGAACAAAACCGCGCGAAGTACCACGACGAATCGACGAAGGTGTCGAGGGTATCTGTTTCTCGTTGCGCAGCCGCGCCACATTTCGGGCAAACGACATGTTTCCATGTCGGGTGATGGTCAAGCGGGTTACCCGGTTTGTCGAAGGTGACGTCGTCGGGCAGGGCGACCGGCAACTCGGCCATCGGGACCGGCACCACACCGCAATCGGGGCAGTGAACGACCGGCACCGGACATCCCCAATACCGTTGCCGCGACGCCCCCCAGTCGCGCAAGCGAAAGTTGACCGTCGTGACGCCACAACCCATCGCCGATAAGCGCTTGGCCATTTCCGCCTTGGCGTCTGGCACCGTCATCCCGTCAAGAAAGTCTGAGTTGATGAGCCGCCCGTCCTCGACAAAAGCCTCGTCGCCGACCACGAACTGCGCCGCATCGGCACCTTGCGGCGCGACCACGGGGATGACATCGAGCCCGAGCTTGCGGGCAAAATCCAGGTCCCGTTGGTCGTGCGCCGGACAGCCGAAGATCGCGCCGGTCCCGTATTCCATCAGCACGAAGTTGGCGATATAGACCGGCAGCTCGCGGCCATCGAACGGATGGATCGCACGGAGGCCGGTATCGAATCCCTTTTTCTCGGCGCGTTCGATCACCGCTTCGCTGGTGCCCATCCGATTGCACTCGGCGATGAACGCCGCGGCGTCCGCGTTGTCTGCGGCGACGGTCTTGGCCAGCGGATGGTCTGGGGCCAACGCGCAAAAGGTCGCCCCGAACAACGTGTCGTGCCGGGTGGTGTAGACCTCAAGCCCGTCATCGCGGTCTTTCAAATCGAACGTCAGACGCACGCCTTCGGATCGGCCGATCCAGTTTTCTTGCATGAGGCGCACGCGCTCGGGCCAACGGTCGAGCGTCTTGAGCGCGGCCAAGAGGTCGTCGTTGAACTCGGTGATCCGAAAGAACCATTGGCTGAGCTCGCGCTTTTCGACCAAGGCACCCGACCGCCACCCACGGCCGTCGATCACTTGCTCGTTTGCGAGCACGGTGTTGTCCACCGGGTCCCAGTTCACGACGGACTTGCGTCGGTACACGAGGTCTTCTTCGAGCATTTCGAGGAAGAGCTGCTGCTGGTGGCGGTAGTACCCGGGGTGGCAGGTGGCGATCTCGCGCGACCAGTCGAGTGACAAGCCCATGCTCTTGAGCTCGGCGCGCATCGCGTCGATGTTGCTGTAGGTCCACTCGGCCGGGTGCACACCCATGTCGCGCGCGGCGTTCTCCGCCGGCAACCCGAAAGCGTCCCACCCCATGGGGTGCAACACATTGAACCCGCGCGCCCGTTTGTAGCGCGCCACGACATCGCCCAGCGTGTAGTTGCGGACGTGCCCCATATGAATTCGTCCCGACGGATAGGGGAACATCTCGAGGACGTAGTACTTAGGTCGCGCCGGATCGATCGAAGCCTCGAAGACCTTGCGGTCGTCCCAGGCTTTCTGCCAGCGGCCCTCCGCTTCTTTGGCGTTGTAGCGCTCGATTTCGGCGGCGGTCATGCGGTCAACGGGTCCTGCGTGTCGGGGCGGTTTCAATAGCGTACCGGCCGGTCGTACTCAATGTCGGATGCAGCGCAGGTCGGCAGTCGGCGCGTAGGGGCGGCCCGTCATGGGTCAAAGGCGTCGCGGGTTAACCGCCGGTGAAGGTCGAGTTGATTCGAAGCTGACGCGCGCGCGTGAGGATGGCGTTTTCCAGCGTCACCGCGGTGTCGGCGGCCGGCCGAATGTCGGCCCATTCACGGTTGCCGTCGCGTTGTTGCTTAAACAGCGCGACACGGACGCCGTCGGCGCGCAGGCGTTTGTCCAAAATATAGACCGTCATCTTGAACCGTTCGGTCGGGGTTTCCGGCGGGCTGAACCAATCGGTGATGATCACGCCGCCAAACGGGTCGGCCGAGGCGAGAGGCATAAACGAAATGGTGTCGAGCGAGGCGCGCCACAGGAAGCTGTTAACGCCGATGCCGCCGCCGCCTTGCTCGTCGTCGCCACCGCCTAGGATCGAAAGACCGTCTGGCCCGAAAATGCTCCCGCCGGTCTGAGCGTTCGCGACGCTTTCCGGCACTGAGGCACCGCGGCCGACGTCAACGTAGTCCTCGCTCTCATCGCGCCGAACATTGGCGCATGCCGTGACGACAAGAAGGGCCACCAGAACGGCCGTATTGAGCAGCGATCGCCGAGATTTCTTTTGCGTCATGTCTTTTCGTAAGCTCCGTGGCTTGGCGTCGCGCGACAGGCCTAAGTTCATGGTACAACGGTGGCATTAATAGGGCATCAGCGAACTGCGGCATAGCCGCCCAAAAACGGCAAATAAGATGCGGATAAAGGTCGAACTCGACGGGGGGGTCAGGCTGTTGTGGTCGACCCCGGTTTTGCAGCGCCATTTTGAGGGCGCGGACGCTCTCAACCCGGCACTGATTGACATTGTTCATCAACGCGAGACCGCCGACGTTGGGATCGGCAAGAGCGTGGTCGGGGGTTGGCACTCTCGCGAGGACGTCATGGCTTGGCCGGAACCCGAGATCGGCCAATTGCGCGATTGGATCGTGGAAGCTGTAAAGACCCTGATGTTGCCGACCACCGGCAAAGCGGCCGAAGCGACGGGTGCCGCCGGGACGATCTCTGCCTGGGCCAACATTCTGCGCCCGGGGGGGTATCACCGCATGCACACGCACCCTGGCTGTGTGTGGTCGGGGGTCTATTACATCGAAACCGGTAAACCTGACATCGATCACCCGACGGCGGGACGGCTCGAGCTCTATGATCCGCGCACGGCGGTCGAAATGATGGCCTTGCCGGAGACGCCTTTTGGTCAGCCGGTACTGATCGACCCGACACCTGGCATGATGGTGGTATTCCCCAGCTGGCTGCGCCACATGGTCCACCCCTTCGTCGGAGAGGGCGAGCGCATCACCATCGCCTGGAACATGCTGCTCGACATCGGCACAACCAATAATTGACATTTTCGTTAAAAGAGCCTCTTTTAACACGCATAGATTGTATTGCGACCATATCTTCGCAAAATCCTGCAACCATAGGCAATTAAACGACTTTTTGACGGTGTGCTCTTGACGCCACAGTGCGCGGATAAAGACACAGATATTCATTTCAAATGTTGCAGGTGGCTGGGGCTTTAGCCAAACTGCGCCGGTCCAAGTACGTAACGACAACAATACGCTTGGCGGCAACCCGGTCAGGCGTCTCTGAGAGAGGTAATTAATGAAAAAGGCACTTATTGGAACCTCGGCGCTCATCGCCGTTGGTCTCCTGACGGCGCAAGGCGCCAGCGCTGCTGACCGGATTTCGCTCGGTCTCAGCGGTAACTATCGTGTCCTCGGCGGCATTGTGAACCAGGACGATGGGACGGGTGAGTCCGTTGCCGGCGCCCGCGATCACGGTATCGGTACGGACGGCAAGATCAACTTCTCGGGCAGCACCACGCTCGACAACGGCATCGAAGTCGGTGTTCGTGTTGAACTCGAAGCCCAGGGCATCGCCGATACGATCGACGAGCACTACATCTGGATTGAGAACACGGACGTCTGGGGTCGCATCGAAATGGGCGACCGCGACGGCGCCGACAATAAGATGAACGTGCTTGCGCCGTTCGTCTTCGGTTCGGCCATCGTTGGCGTTCAGACCATCCAGTTGGTAAGCGCGCCGGGTGCCGCTGGTGCCAGCTCGTTCGGCAGCACCAACACTGCAGCCGTGCCGATTGTCGTACCGGGTCTGTCGGGTGACTCGACCAAGATCACCTACTACACGCCGCGTTTCTCCGGCGTTCAGTTGGGTATCTCCTACACGCCGGAATCAACCGAGAACCTCGGTTCGGGCTTCGGGACGCCGGTTGCGGCGCTGGAGAACACCAACGGCGATCTCAGCGAGATTCTTGAAATTGGTGGTAACTGGAACGGCAGCCTCGGCGGTGCCTCGGTTCGTGCTTCGGCAACCTACGCTTCGGCCGATGCTGAAGAAGCTGCCGGCGCCAACCGGAACGACCGTGACGAGTGGACCGGTGGGATCAGCGTTTCGATGAACGGCTGGTCCTTCGGTGGTCAGTACCAGAATGGTGAGACCGGTGGTGGTGCCGCGAGCACGACCACCCAGCGCGACGATATCGAAATGCGCTTCGGTCTGACTTACGCAACCGGCGCATGGAAGCTCGGTGCTGAGTACGCTTCTCGTGAAGTCGAAGTCAGCGCCACTGGTGAAGACGAAGTCACAGTTTGGGGCCTCGGCGCCAGCCGTAACCTCGGTGCCGGCATCTCCGCTGGTATCGGCGTTCACATGTGGGACTGGGACGACGATCTTAGCGCTGCGGCGTCTGAGAACGATGCGACTGAGTTCTTCTTCGTCACGGAAATCAGCTTCTAATTTAGCTGACTTACGAGATGGGAAAGGGCGGACTTCGGTCCGCCCTTTCTTTTTGTCTGCTGTCGATCTCCGCCGTTAGGCGCGGAAGGCCCCGATCGCGGCAATGCCGACGACACCGCTGCCGTATAGACGCGGGGCACATGAAGCCGTCACCCCGCCCATCGCAAAGACGGGCACCCGATTGGACCGGACCAGCGCCGCAAGCCGGGTGATCCCCAATACGGCAGCACCGGGGTGGCTTCCGGTCGGGAAGACCGGTGAGAGCAGGGCGGCGTCGGCGCCCACACGATCCGCCGCAATCAAGGCGCGTTCGCCATGGGCGGCAACGGTGAGCAAGAGGCCTTTGGTTGGTGGGGGCCGGTTGCCGTGGGGTACCAGCCCTTGCGGATAGTGAACGCCATCGGCGCCAACGGCGCGCGCCAAATTAAGATCTGCCGCGACGATCAGTTTGACCCGCGCGGCCCGGCACGCCTGCGCCAGCGCAAGGGCGAGGGCGCGACGGTTCGGCGCATCGTAGTGCCGCAACAGGACGGCATCGCCCGGTCGCAACTGCGCCACGGTGGGCACCGGATCGGGGAGTCGCGTCGAATCGGTCACCATGATGAGCGGCGGCAGTCGCCCGCGGTGCGACCCCGCCAAATTGAGGCGGTCGGCATGCTCTGCTAGAGTCAAAGGCATTGCGAAAGACCTTAGCGTGACCGCTCCCCCCTCCGCCATGCCAACAGACATCGACGTTGCTGCCAACCTTAAGGCGGTGCGCGACCGCATCGATGCGGCGGCAATCGCGGCGAACCGTGATCCGGCGACGGTGTCCTTGATCGCGGTCTCCAAGACCCATGATGCACCCCGCATCTTTCCGGCGATTGCGGCGGGTCACACAATTTTTGGCGAGAACCGTGTCCAGGAGGCCCAAGCAAAATGGCCGCCGCTTCGTGCGGCCCATCCTGCCTGTCGGTTGCACCTGATTGGCCCGTTGCAAACCAACAAGGTGCGCGACGCCGTTGCCTTGTTCGATGTGATCGAAACCCTCGATCGCCTCAAACTTGCCCGCGCCCTATCCGATGCCTGCCAACGCTCCGAACGCGCCGTCGCCTGTTTCATCCAAGTCAACACCGGGGAAGAGCCGCAAAAGGCGGGCGTTGCTCCCCTCGATGCACCTGAACTGATCGATCAGTGTCGTGAGATGGACGGCCTGAATGTGGTCGGCCTGATGTGTATCCCGCCGCAAGACGAGGAACCGTCGCCGCATTTCGCGTTGTTGGCGGACATCGCCGCGCGCCACGGACTGCCTCGATTGTCGATGGGCATGAGCGCGGACTTCGAAACCGGCATTACCTTCGGGGCGACCGATGTCCGGGTTGGCACGGCGGTGTTCGGACCGCGCGGTACAAAGGCCGGGCTCGACGGCTAGGCCATGATGCAGATTTGCGTATGGGGATCGCAATCGCGCAACACGTCAAGAAGATCGTCCTGCGCCATCGCGATGCATCCCTCGGTGGGCGCGTAGTCCGGTTGCGCCACGTGCATGAAAATGGCGCTGCCGCACCCCGGCACCACGGGGGAGTCGTTGTGTCCAAGAACGACAATCACATCGTACAGAGGATCTTCCCGCCACAGCATTTCGGCGCTGGCGTCATAGGGCATGGTAACGGCCTGGTTGTAGGCCGCATCATCTGGCGCGTCGCACCATCCGGCGTCTTGCGCAAGTGCTGAGACCGGCAAGCTGGTTTGCGGCGCGGCCAACCGGTCGGCGCGATAGAGCACGCGACGTAGCACAAAGCAGCCGAGCGGCGAGGCGTGATCGCCCTCGCGTTTGGTGGCCACGATCCCGGCACGACCCACCGCACAGCGGTAACTCTGCCCGCGCCATTTGAGGCGACCGGGCGGCGAAACCGAAATGATGTTGGAGAAGGCCATATTACGGACCGGGGCGGCGAAAAGGGGCGGCGCAGGACGAGGCTGTGCCTGGGGTAGCGAAACGGTAACGACCAAGTCTAGTCCTCCACACGAGGCGTACGAGCGGTTTGTGGCGTGCCGGCGGTATCGGCGGCGCGCTGGTAAGCGCGCAAAATATTGGCGAGCTCGGCGGCGGAATACTCGCCGGGCTTGCGCCCATCCGGCGCCGTTGCCCCCGAGGCGGCGCCGGCCGCCCGCGGCAAAGGCACGGCAAAGATATTGCGCTTGGCCGGGGCGTCACGACGTGGTTCGGTGGTCGGCGTTGCGGAGGTCGCCGCTGGTTTTGGCAGCGTTTCGACAGACCCCCGAGTACCACTTGTCAGACGCAGGTCCCGTTGCAATGCAGCCAGCGCGAGGGCATTCCCGTCGGCGGGGGCGGCGACGCTCGCCGGTATCGCTGACTCTTGTGTCGTGGCATCGCCGTTGATCGTCGGCGTCGGCGCGAGGGCGGCAACCTCGAGCCCGGTGGCGGGTTCGGATGGCGCACCGCCGGGCAACAGCGCGACGACATGCGCACTCAGGTCGCGGCCGGTCGCGCCTTCGACAACACTATTGAGCAAACCCGAAATGAATCCGATGGGACCGCCAAACAGCGAGCCGCCGGCGATCCGTGCACCTGGCGAAATGTCGTCACCGGTCAGGTTTCGGTAGACGGTCGAGACCACCGGGATGTGCTGGAGGGGGTTGATGGTATCGAGCACATCACTAAACCGAAAACCATCCTTGCCCCAAAAAGACTTTCCTTGATTCACCGACGGCATGGTGGCGATCGGATCCGCGAAGCGCGGGTCTGTTTCGAAGGTCGGGGCGGAGATTTCCGGGGACAGGCTCATGGCCCTTTCAGCAAAGCAATCTCCGCGCCACCGTAAAGCCCGGTTTTCTGCCCATCCTGCGTCGCCGGTAAGGCCCATTGGGCCGGCAAAGGCACAAAGTTCCACACCGCCCCTGGCAGAATTGCCGGGCCGAATCGCTAGGGTTTATGAGGGATTAATGGCCGGACGCGATCGCCTGCTTAGAGTTTGTGGCCGTGTCGTGCCTTGGTGGCGAGATAATGTTGGTTGTGGTTGTTGGGCGGAAAGGCGTGTGGCACCCGCTCCACCACGTCGATGCCCAATCGGGTCAACCCGGCGACCTTGTCCGGATTGTTGGTCAGGAGCCGGATGTGGGTGAACCCGAGGTGGCGCAGCATTTCTGCGGCGGGCTGAAAGATACGTTCGTCGTCCTCGAACCCGAGGCGCCGGTTGGCTTCCATGGTGTCGTAGCCCTGGTCTTGGAGCGCATAGGCGCGCAGTTTGTTGATCAGGCCGATGCCGCGGCCCTCTTGCGCGAGGTAGAGCAGCACCCCGGCGCCAACCTCATGCATGAGCTTGATCGATCCGCGCAGTTGGTCGCCGCAATCGCAGCGCAAGCTGGCCAGCAAATCGCCGGTGAAGCACTCCGAATGCAATCGCACAAGGACGGGGGTGTCGGCATGCGGTGTCCCGACGATGACGGCGACATGTTCGACCCCGGCGTCGGCCGGCCGGAAGGCGACGATGCGCGTGTCTTCGGCATCGGCGATCGGAACATGAGCACCGGAAATCGGCGTCAACGTTCGGGCGCTCTCCACTTCGAAGCCCGCAATGGCTTCGGCATCGGCGATCAGGAGATCACGCTGGGCTGCCCATGCCGCGGCGTTCGCGTCGGCGGGTAGCTCGGCAAAGACAACGGCCGGCAACACACGGGCACGCTTGCATAGCGTCAGGGCCTCGATTGCCGCACCAGGTTCCCGCTGGACCACGCGAAAAGGACCGCGCATTGGGTGGTCGAGATCACTTGTCGGGTCTGCAAGGCTGCGGATCGTCGCCGCGTCGATATGCGGCGATAGGGCAATCACCACGGCGTCCTCGCCGGTTGGTGGGATGTTGAGGACGGCCGCGCGTTGGCCGGTGATGGCGAGGTGATCGGGAGCGAGACCGAGGTCGGTCAACGGGCGCAATCCCACCTCGGCGAATTCCGTCGCCAGCACGACAATCGCGCGATCGCTCTTTTGTACGACCACAGGGATGCCGCGCCGCAAGTCGGCGATCGCCCGGATGACCCCGCGCATGGAGGGCCCGGGTTTGGATCTGTCTTGGTTCAAAGGATGAACAACCTCTTGTTACGCGGCAGCATCCTACAACGGGCGATCCCAGACGTGCGGCGTTTCCCATTGATCCGCCCATAGATCGGGCAACGCCATGCCGGTAACCCGCCGGTAAACAAGTCGTGTGACCCGGCGTTGAATGCTGGAACGGGCCCACGATAAGGCCTAAGTCCCATACAACGCCCGTTTTTTTAAGGGGATTTGGAATGCTAGGATTTGAGGAATCGCGGTCTGTTGCGGGGACGAGAAAAATGTCGGTAAGCAAGCGCATCCTGTTGGTTGATGACGACGAGTCGCTCCGTGACGCCTTGGTCGAGCAATTGGCGCTCCACGAGGAATTCGACGTGATCGTCAGCGGCACCGGCCAAGAGGCCATGGAAAAGGCCAAGGAAGATACCTTTGATATGGTCTTGCTCGATGTCGGGCTGCCCGATATCGACGGTCGCGAGGTCTGCCGCCTGCTTCGGCGCGCCAACGTCAATGTGCCGATCATCATGCTGACCGGCGCCGATAGCGATTCGGACCAGATTCTCGGGCTCGATTCCGGCGCAAACGACTATGTCACCAAGCCATTTCGGCTCGGCGTTCTGCTGGCGCGGATGCGAGCGCAGCTCCGTCAACACGAGCAAAGCGAGGATGCGACCTTCGCCATTGGCCCTTATGGCTTCCGCCCGGCGGCCAAGATGCTGCTCCTCGACGGCGAGAAGAAGACCAAGGTGCGGCTCACCGAAAAGGAAACATCGATCCTCAAATACCTGTGCCGCATCGGCAACAAGGTCGTGCCCCGGGATGTCTTGCTCTCGGAGGTTTGGGGCTACAACGCCGGCGTGACGACGCATACGCTTGAGACCCACATCTATCGGTTGCGCCAGAAGATCGAGGCCGATCCCTCGAACGCGGTGCTGCTTGTGACCGAGCCCGGCGGCTACCGACTCAACGCCTAAACCACCTTATATATCAGTCTGTTATAGGGGGCGCGCCGACCGGTCACTGCCCAATTGGGCCTTTTCATTCACAGGCCCGTAAGCGAGAATGCCGCACGTTTTTCGGGAGTCGCCGATTTTGTCAGGCAACGATTTTTTCGTCCGGTTTTGGGGTGTACGCGGCAGCGTCGCCTGTTCTGCGCCGGATATCGTCAAGTATGGCGGGAATACCTCGACCCTAGAGATTTGGTGCGGCGACCACCTTTTGGTGTTCGATGCCGGCACCGGCTTGCGCTATCTCGGCAACGAGTTGGTTGCGAAGAAGGATCTCAAGGCGAGCCTTTACCTCACCCACACCCATTTCGACCATGTGTGCGGCCTGCCGTTCTTCCGCCCGGCTTTTTTCCCGACCAATGAATTTCAGATTTGGGCAGGTCACCTTCAGCCCAAATACACGATCCGCGATGTGCTGACGGAATTGATGATGGCGCCGCTCTTTCCGGTGCCGCTGGAAATCTTCCAATGCAAGCTGTCGTTTCACGATTTCGAGGCGGGTGCGACGCTCAATCCCTATCCCGATGTCGAAGTGAAGACCTGTGTCCTCAATCATCCGAACGGGGCGACCGGCTATCGGGTGAATTATCAGGGCAAATCGATCTGCTACCTGACCGATACCGAGCACACGCCCGGCCAGCCCGATGAGAACATTCTTCAAATGATCGAGGGTGCCGATCTTGTCATTTATGACGGCATGTATACCGACGAAGAATACAAAAACCGTGTCGGGTGGGGGCATTCGACGTGGCAAGAGGGCGCGCGGTTGTGTGACCTCGCCAACGTCAAACAGTATTGCGTCTTCCATCACGACCCCGACCATAGCGACGACTACATGGATGGGGTCGCCAAGCAGGTCGACGAAATGCGGCCCGGATCGCTGGTTGCCCAAGAAGGTATGATCCTTCGTCCCGGAAACCCGGAACCCAGCTTCGCCTAGCCGGCGTGGTGTGCGCGTGATGCGCATCCTAGATCAATCATGAATTGGCGCCGATTGCGGCTTGGTCTTTTGACCGTCACCGGTTTGGCTCGGCGCGGCTTTTTCATTCCCTATCGTTACGCCGACTCCATCGCGACCCGCCAACCGACCTACGTCGAGATCGCCGCGTTTTTCCGAAAACACGAGCCCGCTTTCGCACAGACCCTTGAGGTGATCGATCAATTCGCGGCCCCGTTGGTGGCGTTTTCCGACCCGCCACCGGCACCGCGTTGGGCGCAAGATTGGTTTCCCCGCGCGGACGGTGCGACAGCCTATGCAATGGTGCGCCATCACAAACCGGCGCGGATCGTCGAGGTCGGTTCCGGGCACTCGACACGCTTCATGGCGCAGGCCGCGGCCGACGGCAACTTCCCTTGCACGATCACCGCGATCGACCCCGCGCCCCGGGCGACCATTGATGCGCTGCCCGTTCGCGTCGTCCGACAACCGATGCAATCGGTCGATGACGATGTCTTTGCGGCGCTTGCGGCCGGCGATGTGCTGTTCATCGATTCCTCTCACATCTTGATGCCGGGTACCGACGTCGACGTTTTGTTCAACCGAATCCTGCCGCGTTTGCCGGCGGGCGTGTTCGTTCATATTCATGATGTGTTCTTGCCCGACGACTACCCCGCGTCGTGGGGCTGGCGCGGCTATAACGAACAGCTTGCCGTCGCGGCCCTCCTACAGGGAGGTGGATTTGCGCCCCTGTGGGCCAGCCACTACGTCGCTACCCGCATGAAGGAATCTGTGGGCGCCAGCATCCTCGCGCGCCTTCCGTTCCCCAGCGGTGCGATCGAAAGCAGCGTATGGCTGCGAAAATTGTAGCGCCTTATTTGTAGGGATCGGCCGCGTCGCGCAGTCCGTCGCCGAAGAAGTTCAACGCCAACACCGTGATGATCACCGGGATGACGGGGATCATCAGCCAAGGGTGAAGCGCCACCACGTTGATGTTCTGCGCTTCGTTGAGCAACACGCCCCAACTGGTGATCGGTGGACGCAATCCGAGTCCTAAGAACGACAACGCGGTTTCGCCCAGGATCATCGACGGAATCGACAACGTTGCCGAGGCGATCAAATGGCTCATGAAACTTGGTAGCAAATGGCGGCCAATCACGCGGCGCGGGCTGGCGCCCAAAAGGACCGCGGCGGTGGCGAAGTCTTCTTCGCGTAGCGCTAGGAGTTTTGAACGCACCGCACGCGCGAGCCCGGTCCAGTCGATGAGGCCTAGAATGATGGTGATCCCGAAGTAGATCAGAATCGGACTCCAGGTGACGGGCAAGGCCGCAGACAAGGCCATCCACAGGGGCAGTTCCGGGAACGATCGAATGATCTCAATGGTGCGTTGAACCAAACTATCGACCCAGCCGCCGTAGTAGCCCGCAAGGCCGCCCAGCACGATGCCGAGTAAGAAACTGATGGTGATGCCGACCAGGCCGACGGTTAAGGAGATTCGGGTGCCGTAAATAATGCGCGACAGCATATCGCGCCCCAACCGGTCGGTGCCCAAGAGGTAGAAGGTGCCGCCTTTGGCCGGGCACACGAGATGGAAGCTGCCTTCGATCTGACCCCAAAACTTGTACTCATCGCCGCGGCAGAAAAAGCGCAGCCGATAGACCTTTTCAGGATTGGGCGTGTATTCGCGTTGTAGGGTCTCGAGATTGAGCTTTTGGTCAAAGCCATAGACGAAGGGCCCGATGAACTTGCCTTCGTGAAACAGATGGACGGCCTGCGGTGGCGCAAAGATGCTGCGGCGGTCGCGAAAGTTCAGCTCGTAAGGTGCCAGGAACTCGCTGATCAGGATCGAGGTATAAAGCACCAAAAGGATGACGCCGGACACCACCGCAAGTTTGTGGCGTAGCAACTTCCACCACATCATTTTCCATTGCGAGGCCATGAAGAAACGCTCTTGTTCGGGCGTCATGGTCTCAATGGAATAGGGGTCGAACGGCTCCTGGCTGACGAAGTGGTCGAGCGGCTTTTCGCTGGAACGATCGGTCATCGCGTGCCACTCGCACCGAGGCGGATGCGCGGATCAAGAAAGGCCAGCGCAACATCTGAAAGGAACATGCCGATCACGGTGAGCAACGCGAGACCCATCAGGAAGGACCCGGCGAGAAACTGATCTTGTGATTCGAGGGCCTGCAGGAGCATGGGACCCGTGGTCGGCAGCGACAACACGACCGACACGATGGCGGCGCCCGAGACGACTTGCGGGAGGAGGTTGCCGATGTCGGCGATGAAGGGATTGAGCGACATCCGCAGCGGGTATTTCATCAGCAAGCGGAACCGACCGAGTCCCTTCGCACGCCCGGTCGTCACGTATTGCTTTTGCAATTCGTCCAGCAGATTGGCGCGCAGCCGCCGGATCATCCCGGCGGTCCCGGATGTACCGATCACCACGACCGGCACCCACAGATGTTCAAGAACCGACACGAGTTTGCCGAAACTCCAGGGCTGATCGAGGTATTGGTCATCCATCAGGCCGCCGATCTCCGTACCGAACCAAACGTTGGCGAGATAGAGGAGTACGAGCGCTAATAAGAAGTTCGGTGTGGCGAGGCCCAAGAACCCGATGAACGTCAGGCTGTGATCGCCCCAACTGTATTGATGCGTTGCCGAGTAGACGCCGATCGGGAAGGACACGAGCCAGGTAAAGATGATCGTTGCGAACGACACGATCACCGACAACCAAATGCGATCGCCGACGACATCGGTGACGGGCAAATCGAATTCGAAGGAATACCCCATGTCGCCTTGCAGCATCCCGGAGAACCCATCGGGGCCGGGCCAAACGCCGAGCCATATCGCGTATTGCTCAAGAAACGGCCGGTCGAGGCCGTATTGCGCGCGCAGAAACTCGATCCGTTCGGTGGCCGCACTGTCACCCTGCGACTGCAATTCGGCCAGCCGGTTCGACAAGAAGTCGCCCGGCGGGAGTTGAATGATGATGAACACCAGCATGCTGATGACCAGCAAGGTGGGGATCATGATCAGCAGGCGCTGGATCAGGTAATTGAACATTGGTGACTTCCCGTGCGCGCCGGTCTAGCGATCGAACCAAAAGGTATCCGGCCGGTAAATGCCGAAATGGGCGCCAGGGTTCCAGTTATAGATACCCTCTTTGGGCACGTTGCGCAGACCGTCACGCACGACAATCGGTTGCATCACGCCAGACACGATGCCGATCGAAAAGACCTGATCGGCGTGGATCGCCAGCATTTTGTGCCAGATATCTTCACGCTCGTCGGACGATTTGGTTGCCAACCACTCGGCGTGAAGGGCGTCGAGCTGCTGGGCCTCGGGAAGATCGACCGCTTCGCCACTCTTGCCCTTGGTCTCGTAATACTGACCCCATTGCGGCCACTGGTACTGATGCTGCGAGGTCACGGCGAGTTCTTTGGGCTCGAAGCGCGGCGTCGGCACACCGTTTTCCCAACCGGTCCACACCGCCATTTGCGTCTGGCCGGCGAATATTCGGTTGCGGAATACCTCGCGCTGCGAAGGCTTGCTGAAAATCTTGACGCCGATTTCGGCCCACGCCTCGGTGATGAGTTGCAGCACGTCGGTCTCTTCGGTGCTTTCGCCTGCGGTTTCAATAACGATTTCGATCGGGCGGCCGTCGGGCATAAGGCGTGTGCCCTCGCTATTGCGCTCGGTCAGACCCATGGCATCGAGCAGGTCGTTGGACTCATCGGGGTCGAAGGTTGCCCACTTGAGCTGATACTCGTCCTTAAACAAGGGGCTGTCGGGCAGCACGGTGTTGTTGCCCTCGATCGCGAGGCCGAAATAAAGCGCTTCGTTGATCAAGCTGCGATCAACGGCCATCGATAACGCGCGGCGGAAGCGCACATCGCGGAACAAGGCGCGCCAGCCTGGATCGTCGATGTTGAGATTGGGGTACAGCGCAATGTGCGAACCCTTGGCCTCGCGCCATAGATGCGTCACGTAGTCGTTGCGTTTCTCGCCTTGCTTCAAGAACGGGAAGTTGTTGAAGAAGATCGCACGCGCTTGCAGGTCGACCTCACCAGACCCGGCTTTGGCCGGGATGAGTTGTGCCGACGCCTGGCTCATGAAGATCCGGTCCACGTAGGGTAACTGGCGGCCGGTTTCGTCGATGCGGTGATAGTAGGGGTTACGCACCGCCTCGAACCGATTCGCGGGCGGTCGCGTTACGTTCATCCAAGGCTGCAACGTCGGCAAATCGGGGTTGTCGAACTTGTAGAGATTGTCGACGCGGTTATGTCGGGCGGCCCAGCTACGCGCGCCGCCGCCGTTAGCCTCGAGTTCGTCCGGGGTGGCGTGGTCGATATGGTACTTCTTCAGAAAATGAGCAGGACGGTAAATGAAGAGCGGCGAGGCGCCGGCAAGTCGCTCGAGGAACGATGGGTTGGGTGCCGTCCAGCTGTAGCGCACGGTGGTTTCGTCGATGACCTCGAAGACCGGCGGCTGGCCATCGACCAACATGTCGACCGGCGGGCCGGCGGGCGACAGGTTCGGATTGTTGGCAACGTCTTCCCACCAATAGCGGAAGTCTTCCGTGGTGAAGGGTGCGCCGTCGGACCACTTGTGGCCCTTGCGCAGATGCAGCGTGAACACGCGATCATCTTCGTTGTCGACGGCCCTCAGGATGTCGGGCTCGATCTCGAATTGCTCGTTGTATCCAACCAGGCGGGCGTAGCCGTAGACAACCAATAGGCGGACGTCGCGCGCTCTGCCGATCAGCATTTTGATGTCGCCGCCGTGGCGTCCGACGCGCTTCTCGCCCTCAAGGGTCACCACCGAGGGCTCGGCCGGGACGCGGTCTTCGACCGGCGGCAGGGTGCCGTCGCGGATGGCATCGCGGAACATCGGCGTTTCGACGAGATTGGCGGCATTGGTGGGCGCTTGAAGCGCTCCGATCGCCAATAGAATGCCGGAGACGGCGCCAAGGATGGGGCGGAAGAGGCGAGGTTTTCGGCTCATGCGCGCAGGTCCTCCATTGCGAGGTTTTCGCCGACGGCGCGGACAAAGTGACCAGCGCCTAAATCGACCCGCTGAGAGGGGTCTGACCCGTTCAAGGTGTAGGGTTTTGGCCATGCGCCGGGGTCTGACGCCTGGCCTTCACGCAGCGCTCGGAAGTCGAGACGCCGGTCGGGGTTAGGGTCGGGCACCGCCGACAAGAGGGCTTTCGTGTAAGGGTGGACGGGGTTTTCAAAAAACCGATCCCGTGGGGCGCTTTCCACCACACGGCCCGCACACATCACGACCACATGGTCGGCGATATAGTCGATCACCGCGAGGTTGTGGGAGATAAACAAGTAGGTCAGGCCGAGTTCTTGCTGCAGGTCTTTGAGCAGGTTCAAGACTTGCGCTTGAATCGACACGTCGAGCGCCGAAACCGGCTCGTCGCAGATAATCAGGTCGGGTTGCAGCGCCAGGGCGCGCGCGATGCCGATCCGCTGGCGTTGCCCGCCGGAAAAAGAGTGCGGATAGCGACGTAGGTACGGCACCGGCAATCCGACCAGCGTCATCAATTCGCGGACGCGCTCCATGCGTTCTTCGGCATCGCCGATATTATGGATAACGAGCGGTTCGCTAATGATGTCGAACACCGTCATGCGCGGGTTCAGCGAACTATAGGGGTCTTGGAAGATGTACTGGACGCGGCGACGGTAGTTGAGCAGGTCGGGACCGCGGAGCTTGAGCACGTCTACCGCGCTGCCGCGGTTGTTGAACATGATCTCACCGGAATCGGCCATTAGCGCGCGCATGACCATCTTGCTGGTGGTCGTTTTTCCGCACCCCGATTCGCCGACCAAACCGACACAGGTGCCGAGCGGCACGTCGAAGCTCACGTTGTCGACGGCTTTGACCGACCCGCTGGATTGTCCGCCGAAGAGCCCGCTCTTGCGGATCTGAAATTGCTTGCTGAGGTTGCGGACGCTGAGGAGCGGTTTGTCCGTGGCGCTGCCCTCTGGCCACGGATCACGCGTTTTCAGTAGGCTACCGGCCTCGGTCTTGATTTCACGGATGGGGACAAGGCGTTCGTCATCCGACATTCCGAAGCGTGGTACCGCCTTGAGGAGTGCTTGGAGATAAGGATGTTCGGCACGACGGAAAATATGATCAAGAGTGCCCTGCTCCATGACCTTGCCGTGGTACATGACGACGATCTCATCTGCCATGTTGGCGACGACGCCGAGGTCATGGGTGATCATCAGGATCGCCATTTGAAGCTGGCTCTGCAGATCTTTCATGAGTTGAAGAATCTGTGCCTGGATGGTCACGTCGAGGGCGGTCGTCGGTTCGTCGGCGATCAGCATCGCCGGGCGACAAATCAACGCCATCGCAATCATGGCGCGCTGGCGCAGCCCGCCCGAAAGCTCAAACGGGTAGGTCTTGACGGCTTGGGCGGCA